>JBPEXR010000383.1:0-25298 GCA_052031355.1 Paracoccaceae bacterium | reverse complement strand
CTTCGGCGGCGTGAAGGCCGTGGACGGCGTCAGCTTCGAGGTCGAGGAGGGGGAGGTCTTCTCCATCATCGGGCCGAACGGGGCGGGCAAGTCCACGATCTTCAACCTGATCTCGCGCCTTTACACGCCGACAGCGGGGATGATCCGCTTCGACGGGCAGGACATCACCAAGCTCGCCGCGCATGAGATCGGCCCCCTGGGCATCGCGCGCACTTTCCAGAACATCGAGCTGTTCGACCATTCCACGGTGCTGTCGAACCTGCTGATGGGGCGGCACGTGCACCGGCGGACCAACTTCATCCAGGACATGCTCTTCCTGCCCAAGGTCCGCGCCGAGGAGCGCGCGCACCGCCGCCGCGTCGAGGAGGTGATCGAGTTCCTGGAGCTGGAAGCCTACCGCGAGAAGCTGATCGCCGGGCTGCCCTACGGCGTGCGCAAGGTCGTCGAGATCGGCCGCGCGCTGGCCATGGGGCCGCGCCTGATCCTGCTGGACGAGCCGGCCTCGGGCCTGTCGGTCGAGGAAAGCCGCGACGTCGCCTTCTGGATCGAGGACATGCGCCGCGACATGGGGCTGACGGTGCTGATGGTCGAACATGACATGAGCCTGGTCAGCCAGGTCTCCGACCGGGTTCTGGCGGTGGCCAACGGGCGCATGCTGGCACAGGGCACCCCGGCCGAGGTGCAGGCCGACCCGGACGTGCAGGCCGCCTACCTGGGCACGCAGGTGGCCGCATGAGCGTGCTGGAAGTCCGCAACGTCGAGACGTTCTACGGCGCCATCATGGCGCTGCGCGGCGTCTCCATCGACGTCGAGGAGGGCGAGATCGTCACCATCCTGGGCGCCAACGGTGCCGGCAAGACCACGCTGATGAAGACGGTCGCCGGGCTGATGGACCCCGAGAAGGGCCAGATCACCTTCGACGGGGGGCGCATCGACCGGGTGGAGCCCGACCGCCTGGTGCGCCGCGGGCTGGTGCTGGTGCCCGAAGGGCGCGAGGTCTTCCCGTACCTGTCGGTCGCCGAGAACCTGAAGATGGGCGCCTATGCCCGCGGCAGCCGCAGCGCCGAACAGGCGCAGGACATGGAGATGGTCTTCGGCTATTTCCCCGACCTCAAGGCCCGCGCCCGCCAGCCGGCGGGCACGCTGTCGGGCGGGCAGCAGCAGATGCTGGCGATCGGTCGCGGGCTGATGGCGCGCCCGCGCCTGATGCTGCTGGACGAGCCGAGCCTGGGCCTGTCGCCGCTGCTGACGCAGGAGATCTTCGGCATCATCTCGCGCCTCAACGCCGAGCAGAAGGTGACCATGCTGCTGGTCGAGCAGAACGCCCATGTCGCGCTGGAGACCGCGCACAAGGGCTATGTGCTGGAGATGGGGCGCATCGTCATGGCCGGCGCCGCGGAGATGCTGAAAGCCTCCGAGGATATCCAGGAGTTCTACCTCGGCCGCACCGGCGAGACACAGCGCGGCCAGAAACGTTGGAAGAGGCGCAAGACATGGCGGTGACCGCGCAGGCGATGCCGGAGGCGCAGGCCCCGGTGGTGATCGAGGGATGCGAGACCATCGTCGCGCTCTGGGCCAAGCGCTGTGCCGAGCTGGGCGCGGCCACGGCGCACCGCGAGAAGAAGCTGGGCATCTGGCAAAGCTATTCCTGGGCCGATTACTACGCCGGCGCGCGGCGCATCGGCCTGGCCCTGCGGGCGCTGGGCCATCGGCGCGGCGAGCCGGTGCAGATCCTCTCCGAAGACCGGCGCGAATGGCTCTATTGCGACCTGGGCATCGCGGCCATCGGCGGCATCCCCTCGGGCGTCTACACCACCGACAGCGCCGGCCAGCTGGCCTACCTGATGCAGGACAGCGGCGCGCGGTTCCTCTTCGTCGAGAACGACGAGCAGCTCGACAAGTACCTGGAGGTGGAGGACCAGCTGCCGGAGGTCGAGAAGGTCATCGTCTTCGACCGAGACGGGCTGGCCGATTTCTCCCACGACAAGGTGATGTTCCTGGACGAGCTTCTGCAGCTCGGCGAGGCCGAGGAGAAAGCCCGCCCCGAGGCCTTCGAGGCGGCGCTGCGGGAGGTGCAGCCGGGCGATCCGCGGATGCTGATCTACACCTCCGGCACCACCGGCCCGCCCAAGGGCGCGATCATCACCCACCGCAACATGATGTACCAGCTGGAGGCCGGGAACGAGGTGCTCGACTTCCGGGAGGGGGACGAGTTCCTGTGCTTCCTGCCGCTCTGCCATGTGCTGGAGCGCCTCGTCTCCGTCGAAAGCGCCATCTTCACCGGCTGCACGGTGAACTTCGCCGAAAGCCCCGAGACGGTCTTCGACAACCTGCGCGAGGTCAGCCCGCATTCCTTCTCCGGCGTGCCGCGGATCTGGGAGAAGGTCATGAGCCGGGTGATGATCCTGCGCTCGGAGGCCGGTTGGCTGGGCGGGCGCATGTTCGACTGGGCCTTCCGGCAGGGCCACGCCATGGCCGAGGTTCAGGAGGCCGGGCGCACCCCCGGGGCCGGGTTGCGGCTGCGCCACGCGCTGGCCGACTGGCTGGTGCTGCGCAACATCCGCCGCATGCTGGGCCTGGCCCGTGCGCGGCGCTGCACCTCGGGCGCGGCCCCCGTCGCGCCAGAGCTTCTGCGCTGGTACGCCGCGCTGGGCGTGCGCCTTTGCGAAGGCTACGGCATGACGGAGACCGCCGGCGTCATCTCCGTCAACCCGGCCGAGGACAACCACATCGGCACCGTCGGCCCGCCGCTGCCGGGCCTCGAGGTGCGCCTCGGGGAGGGGGACGAGGTGCAGGTGCGCGGCCCCGCCGTCTTCGGCGGCTACTGGGGCCGCCCCGACAAGACCGCCGAGACGATGACCGAGGACGGCTGGCTGCGCACCGGCGATGTCGGTCGCATCGACAACAACGGCCGGCTGACGATCACCGGTCGCCTCAAGGACATCATCATCACCGCGGGGGGCAAGAACATCACCCCCGCCGAGATCGAGAGCCGCCTGAAGTTCAGCCCCTACATCTCCGACGCCGTGGTGATCGGCGACCGGCGCAAGTACCTGACCTGCCTGATCATGATCGACCAGGAGAACGTCGAGCAATTCGCGCAATCGAGGCAGGTGCCCTTCTCGGACTTTGCCTCGCTGACCCGCGCGCCCGAGGTGGTGCAGCTGATCGGCAGCGTGGTGGCGGAAGTGAACCGCGAGTTCGCACAGGTCGAGCAGATCAAGGATTTCCGCCTGATCGACATGCTGCTGACCGCCGAGGACGAGGAGCTAACGCCGACGATGAAGCTGAAGCGGAACTTCGTGAACCAGCGCCACGCGGCGCTGATCGAGAGCATGTACTAGGCCCCGCGCCGCCGCCCCGGGGTCGGGGCGGGCGCCGGGCCGGTTCGCAACGGGCCGTCACAAGGCCCAACATGGGAGGAAGACATGAAAAAGATTCTGGCAATGGCAACCGGCGCCGCGCTGGCCCTCGCCGGGCCGCTTGCGGCCGAGACGCCGGGGGTCACCGACAGCGAGATCCGCATCGGCGGCGCGCACGACCTGTCGGGCATCTTCGCGCCCTTCTCGGTTCCCGCGGTGCAGGCGGTGAACCTCTACTTCGAGGAAGTGAACGCCGCCGGCGGCGTGCACGGCCGCCAGCTGAACTACATCGTCGAGGATCACGGCTACCAGGTGCCCAAGGCGGTGCAGGCGGCGAACAAGCTGATCAACCGCGACGAGGTTTTCGCGATGCTGCTCAGCCTCGGCACGCCGCACAACCTGGCCATGTTCCAGCTGATGGAGCCGAAGGGCGTGCCGAACATCTCGCCCCTGACCGCGGCGCGGCAGATGGTCGACCCGCCGGCGCCCTGGAAGTTCGCCGGGACCGCCAGCTACTACGACGCGGTGAAGGCGACGGCCGAATACATGGTGGACGAGCAGGGGACCAAGGGCTTCTGCCTGATGACCCTGCCCACCGACTTCGGCAAGGAGATCGAGGCCGCGATCAAGGATGTCGCCGCCGACCGCGGGATGGAAGTCGCCGCCGAGACCACGCACAAGCCGGACGAAAGCGATTTCACCGGCGCGCTGGGCAAGATCAAGGACAGCGGCTGCGACACCGTCGGCCTGGCGCTGGGCGTCGGCCAGCTGATCAACGTGATCGCCACGGCCAACAAGCTGGGCATGGATGATCTGCGCTTCGTGCTGTCGAGCGCGGGCTTCCACACCGTCGTCGCCAAGGGCCTGGCCGCCCAGGGCGTGATGGAAGGCGTCTACGCCGGCGCCGGCTGGCAGGACCTCGAGGCGCGTGCCACCGATCCGGAAGTGGGCGCCTGGATCAAGGCCTACACCGAGGCGACGGGCGAGAAGTTCCCCGGCACCGGCGCGTTGCTGGGCCGCTCGGCCGCCGAGCTGCTGGTCGCGGCGCTGGAGAAGGCCGGCCCGGACCTGACGCGGGAAAGCTTCATCCAGGCGATGGAATCGCTGGAGTTCGAGGACAAGATCGCCGGCAACAAGGTGAAGATGGGCCCCGATGACCACGTCGCGGCCGACGCCGTTTATGTCTCGACGATCGAGAACGGCTCCTGGAAGCTGATCCAGACGCTGGAGTGATCCCGGCAGGTCATCCCGCCGGACTGCAGAAGGGCGCGCCGCGGCGCGCCCTTTTTGCGTTCCGCGCGCCTATTGGCAGATGACGACCCGCGTGCCCCATTCGGCGCAGGCCTCGGGCAGGCGGCCGGGCAGCTCCGTATCGGTGAAGAAACTGTCGATGTCGCGCAGCGAGGCGATGCGCGCCGGCGCGCTGCGGTGGAACTTGGAATGGTCGGAAACCAGGAAGGTGCGCCGCGCCTGCCGGATGATCGTCTGGCTGACGCCCACCTCCTGCACGTCGAAATCCAGCAGGTCGCCGTCCTCGTCCATCGCCGAACAGCCGATGACGGCGTAGTCGAACTTGAACTGCTCGATCGTGCGCGTGGTCAGCGTGCCCATCAGTCCGCCGTCCGAGCGGCGCAGCGTCCCCCCCGCGACGATGATCTCGCACGAGCGGTTCGCCACCAGGATGTTGGCGACGTTCATGTTGTTGGTGACCACCAAGAGGTGCTGGTGATGCAGCAACTCGCGCGCCACCGCCTCGGTGCTGGTGCCGATGTTCAGAAAGACGCTGCTTTCCTCGGGGATGGCGGCGGCACAGGCGCGGGCGATGGCGGCCTTGGCGGCCTCGTGCAGCCCGCGCCGGTCCTCGTAGCCGATGTTCGCCACGCCCGAGGGCAGCACCGCGCCGCCGTGCACCCGCTCCAGCTTGCCGGCCTCGGCCAGCTCGGTCAGGTCGCGGCGAATCGTCTGCACCGTCACGTCGAAATGTTCGGCCAACGCCTCGACCGTGACCTTGCCCTGCTTGCGGGCGATTTCCAGGATTTCCGGGTGACGGAAGGTCTGTGACATGCGGCTCCCCTGCTTGGGTTCGCAGCGTGTTCGATTTTGCGCGCCCTCGCAAGGCACTGGGCCGTCTTGCGCGAAAAGGTGCGTTCTTAAGGTGATATTGCCTGCCAACCCGCATTTCCGAATATAATCGAACGTGAAGCTTGACCGAAGCCGCGAATGGTGGTTCGTTCGTGTTCGTTTCGGGAGGGCGCATGGGCCAGGACAGCGCGATCAGCGATCTTTTCGTCATCGGGGGCGGCATCAACGGATGCGGCATCGCCCGCGACGCGGCGGGTCGCGGCCTGAGCGTCACGCTGGCAGAGAAGAACGACCTTGCCTCGGCTACGTCCTCGGCATCGACCAAGCTGTTCCACGGCGGGCTGCGCTACCTGGAGTATTTCGAGTTCCGCCTGGTGCGCGAGGCGCTGATCGAACGCGAGGTGCTGCTGCGCGCCATGCCGCATATCTCCTGGCCGCTGCGCTTCGTGCTGCCCTACCACCCCGGCATGCGCTTCGAAAGCGAGACGCCCGCCAGCCGCCTTCTGGCCCGCGTCATGCCCTGGATGAAGGGCCGCCGCCCGCGCTGGATGATCCGGCTGGGCCTTTTCCTTTACGATCACATGGGCGGGCGAAAGATCCTGCCCGGCACCCGCACGCTGTCGCTGCCCGGCACCCCGGAGGGCGCGCCGCTGCGCGAGGAGTTCCAGACCGCTTTCGAATATTCCGACTGCTGGATCGAGGACAGCCGCCTCGTGGTGCTGAACGCCCGCGATGCCGCGGCGCATGGCGCGCGCATCCTCACCCGCACCGAGGTTCTGCGCGCCGAGCGGGCCGCCGACCACTGGACGGTGACCCTGCGCGATACCGAAACCGGCGCCGAGCGGCAGGAGCGGGCGCGGATGCTGGTGAACGCCGGCGGGCCCTGGGTGGCGCAGGTGCTGCGCGAGACCGCCGGCGTCGCCTCCGCCGCCGGGGTGCGGTTGGTGCGCGGCAGTCATATCGTCACCCGGCGCCTCTACGAGCACGACAAGTGCTATTTCTTCCAGGGCAGCGACGGGCGGATCATCTTCGCCATCCCCTACGAGCGGGATTTCACCCTGATCGGCACCACCGATGCCGACCACGCCGACCCCGCAGAGCCCGCGGTCTGCACCCCGGAGGAGCAAGCCTACCTCCTGGATTTCGCGAATGGCTACTTCAAGCAGCAGCTGACGGACGCGGACGTCGTCTGGACCTATTCCGGCGTGCGCCCCCTTTATGACGACGGCGCCACCTCCGCCACGGCGGCGACGCGCGACTACGTTCTGAAGCTCGACACGAAGGGCGGCGCGCCGATCCTTAACGTCTTCGGCGGCAAGATCACTACCTACCGGCGCCTCGCCGAGGCCGCGATGGCCCGGATCGCCCCGCATTTCGGCAACAGCCGCGGCGACTGGACCGCCGGCGTCAGCCTGCCGGGGGGCGATTTTCCGCACGACGGCGTGCCGGCATTGATCGACTCTCTGCGGCGCGACTATCCTTTTCTCAGCCCGGGCTGGGCCGACCGCTTGGCGCGCGCCTACGGCACCGAAGCGCGGGAGATCCTGGGTGAGGCGCAGCGCGCCGCGGACCTTGGCACCGACTTCGGCGCCACGCTGACCGAGGCCGAACTGCGCTGGCTGGTGGAGCGCGAATACGCCCGCAGCGCCGAGGACGTGCTCTGGCGCCGCAGCAAGCTGGGGCTGCGCCTGACCGCCGCCGAGGCGCAGGCCATAGACGACTGCATCGCCGGGCTACTGGGCAGGGCGCCGGACACGCGCGCGCCCCTGGCCGCCGCGGCGGGCCGGGGACAGGGAGAGGCGAGATGAGCTTGGTATTGGACGGCGCGGCAAAGACAGTGGGGGGGCAGGTGCATATCCACCCTACCGATCTGGAGTTGCAGGGCGGCACGATGAACGTGCTGCTTGGGCCGACGCAAGCGGGCAAGACCACGCTGATGCGCCTGATGGCCGGGCTCGACGTGCCCACCGAGGGGCGCATCCTCTGGGAGGGTCGCGACGTTACCGGCATGCGGGTGCAGGACCGGCAGGTCGCCATGGTTTACCAGCAGTTCATCAACTACCCGTCGATGACAGTCTACGACAACATCGCCTCGCCGCTGCGTCTGAAGGGGGCGGATCGCCAGACCATCGACCGCGCGGTGCGAGAGACGGCCGAGATGATGCAGCTGACCGCGTTGCTGGACCGCCGCCCGCTGGAGCTCTCGGGTGGCCAGCAACAGCGATGCGCGCTGGCACGAGCGCTGGTGAAGGGCGCCGGCCTGGTCCTGCTGGACGAGCCTCTGGCCAATCTCGATTACAAGCTGCGCGAGGAATTGCGCGTCGAGATTCCCAAGATTTTCGAGGAGTCCGGCGCGATCTTCGTTTACGCCACCACGGAGCCCGAGGAGGCGCTGCTACTGGGCGGGCAGACCGCAACCCTCTGGGAGGGGCGGGTGACGCAGTTCGGCCCGACCCCGCAGGTCTACCGTGCCCCGGTCGACGCGACAACCGCGCGTGTGTTCTCCGACCCGCCGATGAACTTCATTCCGGTCGAAAAACGCGGCGCCGAAGTGCATTTCGGCGAAGGCCAGCGGGCCCCGGCCGCGGGTGCGCTCGCCGAGGTGCCGGATGGGCGCTACACCGCGGGCTTTCGGCCCAATCACCTGGGCCTCCGTCGCCAGTCGGGCACGGCTATGGAATTCCCGGTTACGCTTCATGTGACCGAGCTGACAGGATCGGAAACCTTCGTGCACCTCGACCACGGATCTGAACGCTGGGTCGGGCTAGTGCACGGAGTGCACGAACTGGAGCCCGGCCAGGCGCTGCGGGTCTACCTCGACCCCGCGCATGTCTACGTCTTCGCGCAGAACGGCGCCCTTGTCGCGCCGGCGCCCTACGCCGCAGCGGCTTGAAGGAGCGGGTCATGGCCAAGATTACCCTCGACAACCTCGCCCATTCCTACCTGCCCGACCCTAGCAGCGAAGATGATTATGCGCTGAAGGAATTGAATCACGTCTGGCAGGATGGCGAAGCCTACGCCCTGCTGGGCGCTTCGGGTTGCGGCAAGTCCACCCTCCTGAACATCATTTCCGGCCTGCTGACGCCCAGCCGCGGGCGTATTCTCTTCGACGACCGCGACGTGACCGAGGCCCCGACAGCCGAGCGGAATATCGCCCAGGTTTTCCAGTTCCCCGTCGTCTACGACACGATGAGCGTCGCCGACAACCTGGCCTTCCCGCTACGCAACCGGGGCAACGACGCGGCATATGTGGCCGCCCGCGTGCAGGCGGTGGCCCAGATGATCGGCATGGAAGACCAGCTGCGACGCAAGGCGCGCGGCCTGACCGCGGACGCCAAGCAGAAGATTTCGCTCGGGCGTGGCATGGTACGCGAGGATGTCAACGCGCTGCTCTTTGACGAACCCCTGACGGTGATCGACCCGCATATGAAGTGGGAGTTGCGCACCCAGCTGAAAAAGCTGCACCACGACTTCGGCCATACGATGATCTACGTTACGCACGACCAGACCGAGGCACTGACCTTCGCCGACAAGGTGGTGGTCATGCACGACGGCCGTGTCGTGCAGATCGGCACGCCCGAGGAGTTGTTCGAGCGTCCGGCCCATACTTTCGTCGGCTACTTCATCGGCTCGCCCGGCATGAACCTGCTGCCAGCGGAAGTGTCCGGCCGTCAGGCGCGCCTCGCCGACGGCAGCCTGCTGGACCTCGGCGCCGACTACGGCCAGCCCGAGGGGCGTACCGAGATCGGCATCCGGCCCGAGTATCTGCAGATCGGCGCCGAGGGCGAACTCGCCCTGGAGGTCGAGCGGGTGGAGGATGTCGGCCGGCACAAGATCCTGCGCGCGCGGATGGGGGGGCGGGCGGTCAACGCCATCGCCGAGGAGGGCGCGCCCGTCGCCACCGGCTCGGCCCGCGCCCGGGTGCCGGCAGCGCATCTCAACGTTTATTGCAACGAGTGGCGCATCGAGCCCCGCGGGGCGGCGCCGCAAGGGGAGGCTGCGTGATGGAAAAGACAGTCAACCACCGCGCCTGGTTCCTGGTCCTTCCTGTTCTGATCCTGGTCGCCTTCTCGGCCGTGGTGCCGCTAATGACGGTGGTCAACTACTCGGTTCAGGACGCATTCGCCGGCGAGTTCTATCCGCTGGATAATCCATTCGAGTGGTTTGAGGACCTGCTGTCCTCGGAGCGGATGTGGGCGGCGCTGCAGCGCCAGTTGATCTTTTCGGCCATCATCCTGGCGATCGAAGTGCCGCTGGGCATCTTCGTGGCGTTGAATATGCCGAAACGTGGCGTCTGGGCCTCGGTGTGCCTGGTGCTGATGTCGCTGCCGCTGCTGATCCCGTGGAACGTGGTCGGCACCATCTGGCAGATCTTCGGGCGGGTCGATATCGGCCTGCTGGGCCGCGCCCTGGACGCGCTGGGGGTGAATTACAATTACACCCAGGATGCCTTCGATGCATGGGCTACGGTCATCGTCATGGACGTCTGGCACTGGACTTCGCTGGTGGCGCTGCTGGCTTACGCCGGGCTCCAGTCGATCCCGGACGCCTATTACCATGCTGCCAAGATCGACCAGGCGAGCCGCTGGAAGGTCTTCCGCTACATCGAGCTGCCGAAGATGTCGGGCGTGCTGATGATCGCCATCCTGCTGCGCTTCATGGACAGTTTCATGATCTATACAGAGCCTTTCGTGGTCACCGGGGGCGGGCCGGGCAATGCCACGACCTTTCTGTCGATTGACCTTGTGAAGATGGCCCTCGGGCAGTTCGACCTCGGTCCCGCGGCGGCCTTCAGTCTGATGTATTTCCTCGTCATCCTGCTGATCTCCTGGGTCTTCTACACGGTGATGACCAACCTCGACAAACGGGAGGGCTACTGATGAGCGATCAGACCTTGGAGGCCCCCGGCGCCGCCAGCTTGCCCGGGAGGGTCACCGAAACGCGACCACGGGCGATCCCGCGCCGGCGCTTCCGCCCATCAGGCTCGGCCGTGGTCATGGCACTCTACCTGCTGTTCCTGCTGCTGCCGATTTACTGGCTGCTGAACATGAGCCTGAAGACCAACGCCGAGATCCTGGGTGGCTTCTCGCTGTTCCCGCGCAACCTGACCTTTGCCAACTACGCGACGATCCTGACCGACGCGTCGTGGTACATGGGCTACGTCAATTCGTTGATCTACGTGCTGATGAACACGGTCATTTCGGTGGCCGTGGCGCTGCCGGCCGCCTATGCCTTCTCGCGTTACCAGTTCCTGGGGGACAAGCACCTTTTCTTCTGGCTGCTGACCAACCGCATGGCGCCGCCCGCTGTCTTTGCACTGCCTTTCTTCCAGCTCTATTCCAGTGTCGGCCTGTTCGACACCCATATTGCCGTGGCGTTGGCACATTGCCTCTTCAACGTTCCGCTGGCGGTCTGGATCCTGGAAGGGTTCATGCGCGGCGTGCCGAAAGAGATCGACGAGACCGCCTACATCGACGGCTATTCCTTCCCGAAGTTCTTCGTGAAGATCTTCATGCCCCTGATCGCCAGCGGCATCGGCGTGGCGGCCTTCTTCTGCTTCATGTTTTCTTGGGTGGAGTTGCTTCTTTCGCGCACACTGACCTCGGTGGCGGCCAAGCCGATTGCCGCAACGATGACCCGGACGGTCTCGGCCTCCGGGCTCGACTGGGGCGTGCTCGCGGCGGCCGGGGTGCTGACCATAGTGCCCGGCGCCCTCGTGATCTACTTCGTGCGCAACTACATCGCCAAGGGCTTTGCCCTGGGGAGGGTGTGATGCGCACCCCAACCGAAAGGGTATCGGCATGAGCTGGATGGCCTGGACATGGCCCACGGCGGCCTTCTTCGGCGTGATCGCGGCGCTTCTGGTGCTGTTCACCGTGCTTGCGATCCGCTTTCCCGAAACCCCGCGCCGCGGCGTTCTGCGTATCGAGACGACGCGCGGCGACCGGCTGTTCATTACCCTTCTGGGCTCGGCCTTCATCAATCTTGCCTGGCTGGGCCTGACGGATGCGCATCAAGCCTATGCGCTGATCGTCTGCGCGATCTACGCCTTCGCGGTCTTCCGCTGGGTCTAGGCGGACGCTTCCCCACGGCGGTCGTCGCCGGGGGCAATATTTCGAAAGATCGGTTCAAATGGGAGGAGCCAAATCATGACACCGAACTTCAGGAATACCACCGCGCTGGGGCTGGCCCTGGCGCTCATGGCCGGGCCGGCGCTGGCCGGGATGGAAGAGGCGATGCAATTCCTCGACGAGGAAATCAACGGCCTCTCCGTGCTCGACCGCGAAGCGCAGGAAGCGGAGATGCAGTGGTTCGTTGATGCCGCGCAGCCTTTTGCCGGCATGGAGATCAAGGTCGTATCAGAGACCATCACCACGCATGAGTACGAATCCAAGGTGCTGGCGCCGGCCTTCTCGGCGATCACTGGCATCAAGGTCACGCACGACCTGATCGGCGAGGGCGACGTCGTCGAGAAGCTGCAGACGCAGATGCAGTCGGGCGAAAACATCTACGACGCCTACGTCAACGACTCCGACCTGATCGGCACGCACTGGCGTTACCAGCAGGTGCGCCCGCTCAGCGACTGGATGGAGGGTGAAGGCGCCGACGTCACCAGCCCGACGCTGGACCTCGACGACTTCATCGGCCTCCAGTTCACTACCGGCCCGGACGGCAAGCTCTACCAGCTGCCCGACCAGCAGTTCGCGAACCTCTACTGGTTCCGCTATGACTGGTTCAACGACGCCGAGTTGCAGGCAGAGTTCAAGGAAAAGTACGGCTATGACCTGGGCGTGCCGGTCAACTGGTCGGCCTACGAGGATATCGCCGAGTTCTTCACCGGCCGGGAGATCGACGGACAGACGGTCTATGGCAACATGGACTACGGCAAGAAGGACCCCAGCCTTGGCTGGCGCTTCACCGATGCCTGGATGTCGATGGCCGGCATGGGCGACGTGGGCGAGCCGAACGGCCTGCCGGTCGATGAATGGGGCATCCGCGTCAATGAGAACTCGCAGCCCGTAGGCTCCTGCGTGGCGCGCGGCGGTGCGACCAACTCCCCCGCGGCGGTTTACGCGATTGAGAAGTACACCAAGTGGCTGAACGAGTACTCGCCGCCGCAGGCCGCAGGCATGACCTTCTCGGAGGCCGGCCCGATCCCCGCGCAGGGCAACATCGCACAGCAGATGTTCTGGTACACCGCCTTCACCGCCGACATGGTGGGCGATGGCGCCAAGGCGGTGCTGAACGAGGACGGCACGCCGAAGTGGCGCATGGCCCCCAGCCCGCACGGCGCCTACTGGGAAGAGGGGATGAAGGTCGGCTACCAGGATGCCGGTTCCTGGACCCTGATGAAGTCCACCCCGCTGGAGCGTGCAAAGGCCGCTTGGCTCTACGCGCAGTTCGTCACCTCCAAGACGGTGGATCTCAAGAAGTCCGATGTCGGCCTGACGTTCATCCGCGAGTCGACGATCAATTCGGACCACTTCACCGAGCGCGCCGACAAGCTTGGCGGTCTGGTGGAGTTCTACCGCAGTCCGGACCGCGTGCGCTGGTCGCCCACGGGAACCAACGTGCCGGATTATCCGAAGCTGGCGCAGCTGTGGTGGCAAAACATCGGCGACGCATCCTCGGGCGCGAAGTCGGCGCAGGAAGCCCTCGACAGCCTCTGCGAACAGCAGGAGCGCGTGCTGGAGCGGATCGAGCGTGCCGGTATCCAGGGCGACCTGGGTCCGAAGCTGAACGAGGAGCGTGAGCCCGAGTACTGGCTCAGCCAGCCGGGCGCGCCAAAGGCCAAGCTGGACAACGAAGACCCGGAGCCGAAGACCGTCAAGTACGACGATCTGATCGCCTCCTGGAAGCAGTAAGTCCGAAGACGCGCCGGGGCCTTGCGGGGCCCCGGCGTTTTTGTGTTCCCTGAACGCAGAACCAGAAAGCGGAGGCCGCCATGCGCCACATCCTCGCCATCGACCAGGGCACCACTTCCAGCCGGGCGATCCTCTTCGACGAGGAGATGCGCCCCGTGGCCACGGCGCAGGAGGAGTTTGCCCAGCACTACCCGCAATCGGGCTGGGTGGAGCATGATCCCTCGGACCTGTGGTCCACCACCGCCGGCACCTGCCGCGAGGTGATCGAGCGTGCCGGGCTGCGCGCCGACGACATCGCCGCCATCGGCATCACCAACCAGCGCGAGACGACGCTGCTGTGGGACGCCGAGACGGGGCGGTGCCTGCACAACGCCATCGTCTGGCAGGACCGCCGGACCGCCGGCCTCTGCGCCGAGCTGCGCGAGGCCGGGCACGAGGAGATGATCACGCAAGCGACGGGCCTGCTGCTGGATCCCTATTTCTCCGGCACCAAGCTGAAGTGGCTGCTGGACAACGTCGAGGGTGCGCGGGAGCGCGCGGAAGCCGGCAAGCTGCGCTTCGGCACGGTCGACAGCTACCTGATCTGGAAGCTGACGGGCGGCGCGGTGCATGCGACCGACGCGACCAACGCGGCGCGCACGCTGCTCTACGACATCCGCAAGGGCGCCTGGTCCGAGGAGATCTGCGCGCTGCTGGACATCCCCCTGTCGCTGCTGCCGGAGGTGCGCGATTGCGCGGCCGATTTCGGCACCACGCGCCCCGACCTTTTCGGCCGCGAGATCCCGATCCTGGGCGTGGCGGGCGACCAGCAGGCGGCCACGGTGGGGCAGGCCTGTTTCAAGCCCGGGATGCTGAAATCCACCTATGGCACCGGGTGTTTCGCGCTGCTCAACACGGGCGAGACGCCCGTGACCTCGCGCAACCGGTTGCTGACGACCATCGCCTACCAGCTGGACGGCAAGCCGACCTACGCGCTGGAGGGGTCCATCTTCATCGCCGGGGCGGTGGTGCAATGGCTGCGCGACGGGCTGAAGCTGATCCGCACCGCCGCCGAGACGCAGCCCCTGGCCGAGGCGGCCGATGCGGGGCAGAACGTCATCCTGGTGCCCGCCTTCACCGGGCTGGGCGCGCCCTATTGGAACGCCGAATGCCGCGGCGCGATCTACGGCATCACCCGCAACACCGGCCCCGAGGAATTCGCCCGTGCGGCGCTGGAATCGGTGGGCTTCCAGACCCGCGACCTGCTGGAGGCGATGCGCGCCGACTGGGCCGACGAGGGCGGCGAGGCGGTGCTGCGCGTCGACGGCGGGATGAGCGCCTCGGACTGGGCCATGCAGTTCCTGTCGGACATCCTGGGCGCGCCCGTCGACCGCCCCGAGGTGCTGGAGACGACGGCCCTCGGCGCCGCCTGGTTGGCGGGAATGCGCGCGGGCGTCTACCCGGACATGCAGGCCTTCGCCGAAAGCTGGGCGCTGGAGCGCCGGTTCGAGCCGGACATGGCAGCGGAGGAGCGCGACCAGCGCCACGCCGCCTGGAAGCGCGCGGTCGAGGCGACGCTGACGGTCTAGCGGCCTAGTCCACCGGCAGGCCCGAGGGCACCGCCGCGGGCCGCCCCAGCGGGCGCGACAGCGCGCTTTGACCGGTCAGCGCGTGCAGGAAGGCGACAAGATCGGCGACCTCCGTATCCGAAAGCACGCGCGGGCGGATGTCGAGCGCGCGCGCCTGGCGCGCCATCTCCCGGCTGTCCTGCGCGATGACGAAATCGATTTCTGCCAGCCAGGGCGCCTCGGGCAGTCGGGCCATGTCCGGCGTCCAGGCGGCGCGGGCGGCGGCGGGGTCCAGGTGGTGGCGCACGATCCCCTCCAGCGTCGGATAGGCGCCGTTGTGCCCGTAGGGCGCGGTCAGGGCGACGTTGCGCAGCATCGGCGTGCGGAAGCGGTAAGCATCCTCCAGCCGGTCGCTTTCGGCCATGCGCCCGGTGTCGCGGGGCATCGGGTCGAACCGCCGGGTGCGTCCGGGGCCGAAGGCCGGCAGGCCGAGAGCGTGAAACCCCTGGTCGCTCAGCAGCTTGCCGGAATGGCACGCGGCACAGCCCGCGCGCCCGTAGAACAGCTGCATCCCGCGGGCGGCTGCGCCTTCCAGCGGGGCGGTGCCGCGCAGGTGGGCGTCGAAGGGGCTGTCGTGGCTGCGCCATTCGGCGTCGATGAAGGCGGCCAGCGCCTCGGCGATCTCGACGATGCTCACCTGCTCGGGCGCGTCGATATGGGCGAAGGCTTCCACGAAGGCGCGGCCGTAGGCGGGGATCACCCGCACGCGCTTGGCCAGGATCGGCCAGGCGGCATCGATCCGGTCGTGCACGGCGCCGGCGACCTCGTTCTCGGCCGGGTTGCCGGCCATCTCGAACTGCGCGACCAGCGGGAAAAGGGCCTGCGCCGCCAGCAGGCTGGAAAGGCCCGCGGGCAGCCATTCCTCGGCCGGGGAGTTGAAGCCGTTGCCGTAAAGCTCCGACGGCTCCAGCCGCCCGTCGTGGAACAGCACGCGGATGTCGCGGTGCCCGAGGTTCCACAGCGCCGGGGCGTTGCGCGGGATGCGCTTGGCGATGCGCGCAGCCCCGCTGCCCGGGCGCCGGGCCGGGCCCACCCCGGTGCCGCCTTCGCCGATCCCCAGGCTCAGCCCGTCGGAGCCGCCGTGGTCGTGGTGATGGCAGGTGCCGCAGGAAATGTTGCGATTGCCCGACAGGATCGGGTCGTAGAACAGCAGCTGCCCCAGCCTTGCCTTCGCAGGCTCGACCGGGCGAAACTCGGCCTCATCGATCGGCTGGGGGAGGGGATATTGCGTATCGGCATGAAGTGGCGGCGCCAGCGCGGCGGCCAGAAGCGCGGCCATGGGCGCCGCGGCACCCGTTTGGCGCTGGCACTGCTGGCGGGCCTGGCGGCACAGCCCGCGGCGGCAGAGATCGAGGAAGCGCGCGACCTGATGGAGGCCGGCCGCTTCGCCGAGGCGCGCGCCGCCCTCTGGCCCGCGGCGCGGTCCGGCAACGCCGACGCGGAGGAGTTGATCGGCGTGATGTACGCCCTCGGCCTGGGGGTGGAGCGGGACCCCGAGCGCGCGTTCGAGTGGTACCTGCGCAGCGCGATGAAGGGCCACCCCGGGGCGCAGTCGGGCGTCGGCTGGTATTACGAGCTGGGGATCGGGCTGCCCGCGCCGGACCTGGTGCGCGCCTACATGTGGTACGTCCTCTCGGCGATCGGCGGCGACCCCGACGCGGCGATCAGCCAGGAAGAGGTGGTCAAGAAGATGACGGCGGAGCAGATCGAGAAGGCGCATGTGCTGATCGACGATTACCGGGCCTGGATGTACCCCTTCCGCTGAGGCGGGGGGCGAGAGGCCGGTGGGACGGGGCGCCGAAGCGCCCCGCCATGGCGCCTATTCCATCGCGCGCTGGCGCGCCTGTTCGATCTCTTCCTCGGCCGCGGCGACGGCCTCGGTCAGGGCGTTGAAGACCTCCTCGCCGCCATCGACGTTGGACTTGAACCAGTCGTAGACGGGCTCGGCCGCGGTCTTGAACTGCTCCTTCTCCTCGGGCGTCAGGACGTAAAGATCGCCGCCGCCGGCGACGAAATCCTCGTAGGCCTGGATCGACTTGCGCTTCGGCGAGGCGAAGGTCGCCTGCTGCAGCTGGTAGAAGCCGTCCACCACCACGCGCTTCAGATCGTCGGGAAGCGACTGGAAGCGGTCCTCGCTCATCCACCACAGGGCGCCCATGTAGGCGTGCCCGTCCAGGGTGACATACTGCAGCCCGGCATCGGGGAACTTCATGCCCATGATGTCGGTGATGCCGTTCTTGGAGCCTTCGACCACGCCGGTCTGGAAGGAGGTGAACAGCTCCGGCCAGGGGATCGGGGTGGGCGAGGCGCCGAGGGCCTTCACCAGTTCCTGCGGCAGGTCGGCGACCACGGTGCGGATCTTCAGCCCTTCCATGTCGGCGGGGGTCTGGATGCGCCGCTTGGTGTTGGCAAAGTTGCGCCAGCCGCCGGTGTTGCCGATGGTCATCAGGCGGATCTTGCCGCCCGAATCCTCCAGCGCCATGTCGCGGACCGTGTCCACGAAATCGCTTTGCAGCACTGCCTCGGCCACGCGGTCGTCGGCCATCAGGTAGGGCAGGTCCAGCACCTGCACGTAGGGAAAGATCCCCGCCGCGCCGCCGGAGGTGGAGATGTAGATGTCGATCGAGCCGTCGGCGACGCCCTGCAGGCATTCCGCCCCCTTGGAGCAAAGCTGCGTGCCGATGAACAGCTCCACCTCGATGGCGCCGTTCGAGGCCGCCTCGACATAATTCTTGAAGACGACGAGGCCGTCGTAATCCTCGTCGTTCTCGTTGGAGTTCGCGGTCGCGCGCAGCGTGAAATCCGCCGCCTGCGCCGCCACCGCCGATCCGGCCAGCAACGTGGCCGTGAGCAGCGCCTTCATGGTTCCCTTCAGCATCTTTTCCTCCCTGATGAAGCCTTGGGTTCTAGTTCACGAAGCCCGTCAATCGCGGGATCGTCATGGAAATGGCGGGGACATAGGTGATCAGGAAGATCACCGCGATCTCCACCGCCAGGAATGGCAGGATGGCGCGGGCGATCCGTTCCACCCGCTCGCCCGAGACCGAGGAGGCGACGAAAAGCACCAGCCCCATGGGCGGGGTCGCCAGGCCCACGGTCAGGTTCACCGACATGATGATGGCGAAATGCACCGGGTGCACGCCCAGGTCGGTGAAGATCGGCCCCAGGATCGGCCCCAGGATGATGATCGCGGGGCCCGCGTCCAGGAACATGCCGACGATGAAAAGCAGCAGGTTGATGAGCAGCAGAAGGACCAGGGGGTTCTCGCTGAGCGACAGGATGATCTCGGCCAGGATCTCGGGCGCGTGTGACAGGCTGACGACGGTCTTGAAGGCCATCGCCGCGCCCACCAGCAGCAGCACCACCGCCGAGGTTGCCGCCGCCCGGCCCAGCACCTCCGGCAGATCGCCCGGGCGCAGGGTGCGCAGCACGAAAAGGCCGATCACCAGCGCATAGGCCACCGCTACCGCCGCGGCCTCGGTCGGGGTGAAGACCCCGCCCAGGATGCCGCCCAGGATGATGACCGGCGTCATCAGCGGGAAGAAGGCCTTGAGGCTGGCCTGGCCCCGCTCGCCCCAGCTGTGCCGGCGGGTGGCGACCGGGAAGTCGTAGCGCTGCGCCATGACGCGGACCATCAGCATCAGCCCCAGGCCCACCAGGATGCCCGGCACGATGCCCGCAAGGAACAGCGCCGCGACGCTTTCGCCCATCACGTAGGCGTAGATGATCATGATGCCCGAGGGCGGGATGATCGGCCCGATGACGGAGGACGCCGCGGTGATCGCCGCCGAGAAGCGGCGGGAGTAGCCCTGTTTCTCCATCGCCGGGATCAGCATCGAGCCCAGCGCCGAGGTATCGGCCACCGCCGAGCCCGAGAGCCCGGCGAAGAGCATCGAGGACAGCACGTTCACATGCGCCAGCCCGCCGCGCAGGTGGCCCATCATCGCCTGGCTGAACTCCACCAGGCGCATGGTGATCCCGCCGCGGTTCATCAACTCGCCTGCCAGCATGAAGAAGGGGATGGCCATCAGCGGGAAGCTGTCCATGCCGTTGTAGACGTTGCGGTAGAGCAGGGCGATGTCGCGCTCCTGCCCGTTGAGCCAGAGCAGCAGCCCGGGCGCCGCCAGCAGGCCGAAGAAGACCGGCAGGCCCAGGGCCAGGAACAGCAGGAAGAGGGGCAGGAACCAGATCAGCACGTCATTCCGCCTCCGGCATGGGCATGTCGGGCAGGGGGCGCAGCCGCGCGCCGCCGCCCAGCAGCTCGACCAGGCTGCGCAGGATCAGCTCGACGTTCACGGCGATCAGCAGCACCAGGCCCACCAGAAGGGACATGTACATCCAGGCCAGCTTGATCTTCACCGCCTTCATGCCGATCAGCCCCAGCGGCAGCTTCAGCGAGGAAGAGGCAAAGAGCCAGCCGGAATTCACGTGGTTCCAGCTGAGCTGCAGCCCGACCAGCAGCACTGCCAGCGACAGGCCCAGAAGCGCCAGCGCCAGCACCGCCGCGGCGCGCGGGGGCAGCAGCCGCACCGCCATGTCGATGGCGACGAACCCGCCCCGGCGGTAGGCCGAGGGGGCGATCAGCCCGGTCATCCACAGCATCAGGAAACGGGCGGCCTCGTCCGGCCAGGGCAGGGCGTTGCCGATCACGTAGCGGAAGAACACCTGAACGAGGATCGCCACCACCATCGCGGCCAGCGCGACGATGGCCAGCCCGCGGCCCAGCCGCAGGACATGGTCGTTGACGATCTGAAGCGGGGCGATCAGCCCCAGTAGCGCGGTCATGGCCGCCGGTCCCTCCCTCCGGCCCCGCGGCGCGGGGCAGCCGTCCTCACTCGGGCGCGTCGAATCCCCCGTATTTCCCATCGTAGAACAATAGCGGCGCGCCGGCGCGATGGGTCACGCGCAGCACCTCCGCCACGATGATCGCGTGATCGCCGCCCTCGTGCTGGGCGACCTGCCGGCATTCGAACCGCGCCAGGCACCCCTCGATCAGCGGCACGCCGCGTTCGCTGCGCCGCCAGTCGAGGCCCGCGAAGGCGTCCGGCGCCCGGGCGAAGCCGCGGCACAGCTCGATCTGATCGTTGCCCATGACGTGGATGGCGAAATGCTCGGCCCCGGCGTAATGCGCGAAGCGGCGCGAGAACCGCCCCGGCGACCACAGCACCAGCGGCGGGTCCAGCGAGACGGAGGCGAAGCTGTTCGCGGTGATCCCCATCGGCCCCTCGCTGCTGTCGCAGGTCACCACCGTCACGCCAGTGCCGAAGCGCCCCAGCGCGGCGCGGAAATCGCCGGTGCTGTCGGGGCCGGGGGCAAAGGTCTCGGTCCGGGGGCGGGGTTGGGCCATCAGGCCACCTCCCGTCCCAGGGCAGCGGTGTAGAGGCGGAACCAGGCCTCGCGGTCCAGCGCGATGTCGCAGGCCGCGCCGAGGCGGCGAATCCGGTCAAGCGTGTTTGTGCCCATCACCGGCAGGATACGCGCCGGATGGGCCAGCAGCCAAGCCACCGCGACGGCGGCCGGATCGGTGTCCAGCCGCGCGGCCTCGGCGCGCAGCGCCTCGCCCAGCTTCAGGTTGCCCCCCGCCAGCAGCGCGCCGCCCGCCAGGGGCGACCAGGCCATGGGCGGGATGCCGCGTTCCTGCAGGAACGCCAGATCGCCGTTGGTGAAGGGCGCGTGCTCGACCAGCGACAGCTCGATCTGGTTGGTGGCCAGGGGCGTTTTCATCGCCGATTGCAGCAGCGTGAAGTCATGCGGGCGGAAGTTGGACACGCCCACCGCGCGCACCTTGCCCGCGTGCACCAGCTCGTCCAGCGCCGCGCCGGTCTCGTGGTGGTCCATCAGCGGGTCGGGGCGGTGGATCAGCAGCAGGTCGATATGCTCGATCCGCATCTGCTGGAGGCTGCGCTCGACCGAGGCGGTGATATGCGCGCGCGAGGTGTCGTAGTGCTTGACGCTGCGGTCCGCGTAGATGCCCACCGGGGCGACGATGTCGCACTTCGTGATGATCTCCACCCGGTCGCGCAGGTCCGGGGTCAGCGCCGCGCCAAGCAGCGCCTCGGCGCCGTAGTCGCCGTAGATGTCCGCCTGGTCGATGGAGGTGATGCCCTGCTCGAGGCAGGCCTCGATCTTGGCGCGCACGTGCTCGGGCGAGGTGTCGGCATCGTCGCCGAGCCGCCACATGCCGTAGACGATGCGCGACAGGCTCAACTCGTCGGTCAGGGAAATGCGTTCCATCAGCGGCGGTCTCCTGCCCCGAGGGGCGTCTTGGGCGTTTCGGCCGGCACCCGGCCATATTCATGCGGCAGCGAGCAGGTCTTCATCCCCGGCAGCACGCGGCTGCCGAAGTGCCGCGCCTCCTCGATATGCGGATAGCCCGACAGGATAAAGGCGCGGATGCCCATCTTCCGATAGTCCTCCAGCGCCGACATAACCTGATCGGTGGAGCCGACAAGCGCCGCGCCGCAGCCCGAGCGCGCGCGCCCGATCCCGGTCCAGAGGTTCGGCTCGATGAAACCTTCCATGTCGGCCAGTTCGCGGTTGCGCGCCTGGTGGCTGACGCCCAGCGAAGTGGAATCCAGCGCGCGGGCGCGGATCGCCTCGCCCTGGGCATCGTCCAGCTTGCCGACTAGCTCGGCCGCGTATTCGCGGGCCTCGGCCTCGGTGTCGCGAACGATGACGTGCACCCGCAGGCCATAGTCGAGCGTGCGCCCGTAGCGTTCGGCCACCGCGTGCACCGCGCGCATCCGTTCGGCCAGCATCTCGCGGGTTTCGGGCCACATCAGGTAGACGTCGCAATGCTGGCCGCAAAGCTCCAGCGCCGGGGGCGAATAGCCGCCGAAGTACAGCAGCGGCCCGCCGTTCTGCTGGTAGGGCTTGGCCGGGTCGGTCGTCAGGCCGGAGAACTGGTAGATCTCGCCCTGGTAGTCGATCGTCTCCTGCGTCCAGGCCTGCTTGAGAATCTCCACCACCTCGCGGCTGCGCTGGTAGCGGTAGGCGCTCTCGGCCTTTTCCCCGGGGAAGTCGCTGGAGATGATGTTGACGGTCAGCCGCCCCTCCAGCATGTGGTCGAGCGTGGCGAGGGTGCGCGCCAGCATGATCGGCTGCATCTCGCCGCAGCGCACCGCGGCCAGCATGTTGATGCGCTGGGTCAGCGGCGCGCAGCCGGCCACGAAGCTGAGCGTGTCCTGCCCGACCTGGTAGGAGGAGGGGCACAGGATGTTGCGAAAGCCCTGGGCCTCGGCCTCCAGCAGGATGTCACGGCAGTGCGCCCAGGAAGAGCGCAGGTCCCCCTCCGGCACGCCAAGGTGGCGGTAATCGTCCGAGCAAAGCGCCGAGAACCAGGAAACCTCGACCGCGTCGAGGTCCGGCGAGGTGATGGGGACAACGGTCATCCGCGGCTCCTGCGTGGTGGCGTTTTTCCTTGCGTAACACCGCCCGATGGGTAGATCAATGGTGCATCAATTTGCCGCCCGCCCCCCAAACGCCGCCCCAGGCCCGCCCCGATGACGCACCAGAACGCCCTGCCAGTCTACATCCAGATCGCCGAGATGCTGGTGCGGGAAATTCACGCCGGCCGCTTCATCGACGGCGAGCGTCTGCCGCCTGAGCGCGCGCTGGCGGCCGAGCTTGGCACCTCCGTCGGCACCCTGCGCAAGGCGCTGGCGGAACTGACGGCCAAGGGCCTGCTGGAGCGGCGCCAGGGCTCGGGCAACTACGTGCGCGTGCGGGCCGACGTGCAAAGCGTCTACGCTTTCTTCCGGGTCGAGCTGATCGGCGGCGGCGGCCTGCCCACGGCGGAGGTTCTGTCGGTCGATCGATGCGTCAAGCCGGACGATCTGCCGCCCTTCGGCCGCGCGCAGGAGGCGCACCGCATCCGCCGCCTGCGTTCCCTTTCCGGGCAGCCCTGCGTGCTGGAGGAGATCTGGCTGGACGGCGCCTATGCCCGGCAGATCGACGCGCGGCGGCTGTCCGAATCCCTCTACCTGCATTATCGCCGGGTGTTCGGCCTGTGGATCACCCGGGCCGAGGATCAGCTGGGCATGGGGCCGGTGCCGGGCTGGGCGCCGCCGGGCTTCGGCCCGAAAGCGGGCCAGCCCTGCCTTCTGGCCGAAAGGCGGTCCTGGGCGCAGGACGGCACGGTGGCCGAGGTGTCACGCAACTGGATCGACACGGCCCGCGCGCGCTATGTCGCGCGGATCAAGTAAGGAGGCCCCGATGGGCGAGAGCATCGTCAACTACGGCATCATCGGCTGCGGCATGATGGGGCAGGAGCATCTGCGCAACATCAAGCTGCTGGCGGACACCCGCGTCGCCGCGATCTTCGAGCCGGACCCGGCCATGCGCGCCGCCTCTGCCGCGCTGGCGCCCGAGGCGGTGCTTTGCGAGCGGCTGGACGATCTGCTGGCGGTGCCCGGCCTCGATGCGCTGGTCATCGCCTCGCCCAACCAGCTGCATGTCGCGCAGATGGAGCAGATCGCCCGACATCGCCCGCTGCCGCTGCTGGTGGAAAAGCCTCTCTACACCGCCCTGGCGGAGGAGCCGCGCGTCGCCGCCCTGATGCGCGACTACCCCGCGCCCGTCTGGGTGGCGATGGAGTATCGCTACATGCCCGCCATCGCGGCCCTGGCGGACCAGGTTCAGGCCGCCACCGGCGGGCTGCGCATGCTGACCATCCGCGAGCATCGCTTCCCCTTCCTGCCCAAGGTCGGCCACTGGAACCGCTTCAACCGCAACACCGGCGGCACCTTCGTCGAGAAATGCTGTCATTTCTTCGACCTGATGCGCCTGCTGACCGGGCAGGAGCCGGTGCGCGTCATGGCCTCGGCCGGGCAGGCGGTGAACCATCTCGAAGAGCGTTACGACGGCGAGGCGCCCGACATCTGGGACCACGGCTATGCCATGGTCGACTTCGACGGCGGCGCCCGCGCCATGCTGGAGCTGTGCATGTTCGCCGAAGGCGCCCGCTACCAGGAGGAGATCAGCGCCCTCGGTCCCGCCGGAAAGATCGAGGCGCTGGTGCCCGGGCCCACCCGCTTCTGGCCGCAGGAGCTGGGCGCCCCGCCGGTGGCGCAGCTGATCACCAGCCCGCGCGCCCCCAAGGGGCCCGTGGTGCGCGAGATCCCCGTCGATCCGGCGCTGCTGGAGGCGGGCGATCACAACGGCGCCACCTTCTACCAGCACCAGCGGTTCCTGGAGGTGGTGCGCGGCGGCGGCCAGCCCGAGGTGGGCCTCGGCGACGGCGCGCTGGCGGTGCGCATGGGGCTGGCGGCCCAGGCCTCGGCCCTCAGCGGCACGGCGGTGGCGCTGGACAGCTTCGGCGCCGGCGGTGCGCCGGTGCCCGGCCCGCGCCCGGTGCAGCGGGCGGCGGTTCTGCGCTAGGGCGGCCGGCGCCCCTGGGCCCGCCCCCTGTCACGGCGCCGCGCTTCGTGCCAGACTGGCCGGGCGATGCGACAGGGGAGGCCGCCATGCCGAAGATCACCACCGAAGCCGACGCCCAGACCGTGATCACGACCTTCGAGGTCACGCCCGGCACCTGCCAGGACCTGCTGGAGGCGCTGCGCGAGGCCTATGACCAGTTCATCTCGGCCCAGCCGGGGTTCATCGCCGCGGGGCTGCATGTCAACGACGCGCAGACGCGGATCGCCAACTACTCGCAATGGCGCAACCGCGAGGATTTCCTGGCCATGCTGCGCACCCCCGAGATGCGCGAGCGCAATCGCCAGTTCAACGCCCTGTGCCGCGCCTTCGAGCCGGTGATGTACGACGTCGCCGCGGTCTACGACCGCGGATGACGGCCGAGGGGCTGGACCGGCGCAGCGCTTTGCCGGAGGGGTTGCGCGCGCTTCTGCGCGAGATGCCGCGCGAGGGCTGGGAGCGGCACCCGAACTTCCCCGGCCTCGTCCAGTTCTGGATGGAGCGGCACGTGATGTTCCGCCGCATGACCGCCCGCCTTCAGGCCGATGCCGAGGCGATGCTGGAGGGGCAGATGGAGGGGCGGCAGTTCGCCGCCAACCTCTCGCGCCTCGGCGGGCACCTGGTGCAGCAGTTGCACGGGCACCACCAGATCGAGGATCATCACTACTTTCCCATCCTGCAGGAGCTGGAGCCGCGCCTGCTGCGCGGGTTCGAGATCCTCGACCGCGACCACCACGCGCTGGACGATCTGCTGGCCGGCTTCACCGCCCAGGCGAACGACGTGCTGGCGCCTTTCGCCCCCGGGCGCGGCCCGGTGCAGGCGGAGGCGCTGCGCGATGCGGCGGGCGCCTTCCGGGGCGGGCTGGCGGAATTCGCGCGGCAGTTGGAGCGGCACCTCGCGGACGAGGAAGAGCTGATCGTGCCGGTGATCCTGCGCCACGGCCCGGACCGGCTGGGCGGCTAGGCGC
>JBPEXR010000382.1:0-4253 GCA_052031355.1 Paracoccaceae bacterium | reverse complement strand
GATCGGCGCCGCGCTGGGGCGGCTGGGGTATCCGAAGGCGGAGTGAGGGCGGCGCGCGGGGGGCGTGGGACGTAGTGCGGCGATGGCGCGCTGACGTCCGGCCAGGCTTCGCGGTGCGCCTGGGGGTGGGCCTTCCAATATCCCCATCACCATCGGCGACCCAGTGACCCGGTGACCCGGTGACCCTCGGCGAAATCGGCGCGGCGCTGGGGCGACTAGGGTATCTGAAGGCAAAGTGAGGGCCGCGCGCCGGGGGAGTGGGGCCGCGGTGACGCGCCGACGCTCGGCTAGGCTCTGCGGTGTCGCTAGGGCGTTCACTCCCCGATTTCAGGTGGCTGTAGAAGAGCAAGTGGAATTGGCAGGCGGCGATCACCGCGCGGCTGCGCCCGGTCGCCATACATCAGTTTGCGTTCATCGGTGACGCGAACCAGGGGGAACCGCCCTGCGCTGTACTTCGTCCACTGACAGGGGGATAGGTGAGGTGTTATCGCCGCCGCCCTCCGTGCGTTCCGAAGATTTCCCATCGGTTCGCGATGCCCGGTTCTACACCTCCGGCTGGACGGAAACCGCCCCCTCGGCCCCAAGTTTTCGCTCGGCGGAGCGTTGGGGCAATGTCGGGGAGCCCTTCTCCCTCCTTGCGGCGCCAAGGCGCGATTATTCTTCACGTTCCTCGATCGAATTGACGCCTCGCATCGGGCCAGCTGGGAATCGGAGGTTGCGTGGGACAAAACCCTCGCCGGTGTGCTCGGTTTTCGGTGGAAGGGTTGGAGTTCGCCCGGATCGCCGCCGCGATTGCACCCGTCGACGCCTCACCAACTGGTTCGCGACATGTCGCCCCTCACCCCCGGCGCGTTAGACCGTCCAACCGGAATCCCCGAGACAGCCAGGCGGAACAGGGAGATAGCGAGACGGCTGCCCCTCGACTTGCCACTGCCGCATCACCCCCGCAATTCCTTGGTGGGGCTGTTGCGCCGCCTACGAGGGCAGAGAAAGTTCGGCCGGTATCGCGGTGCGAAACGACCGCGTCGCTTAAAACGGTAGGCGACGCAACGATCTAAGTTCGCACCAATCCCGGCGGCAAGCGCGCGTTCTCTGTATGCCTATCCCAGTGGCCCCAGATTGCGCCCCCCGGCCCTCGCCAGTCCACTGGCTTCATCCCAAGGCGCCCCGACCCCCATAAACTCCCTCGCACCCGCCCCACCGCGTGACCCGCGGCCCGCGCGGGC
Organism: Paracoccaceae bacterium; assembly: GCA_052031355.1. Taxonomy (GTDB): domain Bacteria; phylum Pseudomonadota; class Alphaproteobacteria; order Rhodobacterales; family Rhodobacteraceae; genus JBPEXR01. The sequence continues at coordinate 3,027 of JBPEXR010000382.1, read as the reverse complement.
TATCTTCCACCGCACCCACCCCGCGGAGGAAATCCCATGCCGACCCATACCCCTCGCCCCACGCGGCGCCATGTCATGCAGGGCGCGGCCGCCCTTGGCGCGCTTTGCGTTCTGCCCTATGCCGCCCGCGCCGCCGGCCATTCCGGCGACACCTTCGAGACCCCGGGGGGCGATGTCACCGTCTTTCCCGTCTCGCATGCCTCCTTCGTCATGCAGACCCCCGCCGGGGTGATCTACAACGACCCGGTCGGCGCGGCCGAGGATTACGCCGACTTCCCGCCCCCGGACCTGATCCTCGTCACCCACGAACACGGCGATCACTACGCGCCCGACGTTCTGGAGGCGCTGATGGGCCCGGAGACGGTGCTGGTGACCAATCCGGCGGTGCAGGGCATGATGCCCGAAAGCCTCGCCTCCCGCGCGACGGTGCTGGCGAACGGCGAAAGCGCCGACTGGAACGGCGTCGCCATCGATGCCATCCCCGCCTACAACCTGACCGAGGACCGGCTGCAGTATCACCCCGAGGGGCGCGACAACGGCTATGTCGTGAAGCTGGAGGGGTTCACCGTCTACATCGCCGGCGACACCGAGGACATTCCCGAGATGCGCGCGCTTTCGGGGATCGACCTGGCCTTCGTGCCGATGAACCTGCCCTACACGATGGACACCGCCCAGGCCGCCGATGCGGTGGCCGAGTTCGCGCCCGCGCATGTCTACCCCTACCACTACCGCGGACAGGAGCCGGCGGATTTCGCCGAGCGGCTGGGCGACACGGCGGTCGAGGTGCACATGGGGCCCTGGTACGGCTGACGCGCTGATCGGCCCGCGGCGCCTCGACGCGGCGCCCGAACGAAACAGGGGGCCCCGCGGGGCCCCCTTTGTCCGTCCGGTGCGGCGACGGGCTTAGCCGTGCTTGGCAGCCCAGTCGTCAACCTGGCGCTCGGCCTCGTCCTTGGCCACGCCGTAGCGTTCCTGCACCGCGCCGACCAGCTTGTCGCGGTCGCCTTCGGCGCGCTGCACGTCATCGTCGGTCAGCTTGCCCCATTGCTGCTTGGCTTCGCCCTGCATCTGGTTCCAGCTGCCCTTGATACGATCCCAGTTCATGTTGGCCTCCTTGGTTGCGCTGCACCCTCTCAACGCAGGCAAGGCGGCAGGGTTTCCGGGCGCGCCCGCCTCGGCCAAGTTCCGCTGCCCGGCACTCGCGCGGCGCAGCGCGGCGCGGCCGGGGCGGCATCAGACGAACTGTTCGCGGATCAGGCGTTCTTCCAGCCCGTGGCCAGGGTCGAAGAGGATGCGGTGCGCCACCCGCGGCTCGGAGCGGATGTCGACCCGCGCCACCTGCTCGACCGAGGCGCTGTCGGCGACGGCGATGACCGGGCGCTTCTCGGGCTCCAGCACGTCGAGGCGCACCTCGGCCGTCTTGGGCAGCAGCGCGCCGCGCCAGCGCCGCGGCCGGAAGGCGGCCATGGCGGTCAGCGCCAGAACGTCCGCGCCGATGGGCAGGATCGGCCCGTGGGCGGAATAATTGTAGGCGGTCGAGCCGGCCGGGGTGGCAACCAGCGCGCCGTCGCAGACCAGCTCTTCCATGCGGGTCTTGCCGTCCACGGTGATCTTCAGCTTGGCCGCCTGGGGGCCGGCGCGCAGCAGCGAGACCTCGTTGATCGCCAGCGCCGTCTGCACCTCGCCCGCGGTGGTGGTGGCGCGCATCGACAGCGGGTTGATCACCGCCTCCTCGGCCCCGGCCAGCCGGTCGGGCAGATCCTCGGCGCCGTATTCGTTCATCAGGAAACCCACCGTGCCCCGGTTCATCCCGTAGACCGGCGCGGGCAGTTCCTGCGTGCGGTGCAGCGTGTGCAGCATGAACCCGTCGCCGCCCAGCGCGACGATCACGTCGGCCGCATCCTCCGGGACTTCGCCGTAGAGGGCGACCAGTTCCTCCCGCGCCGCGCGCGCGCTTTCCGCCCGGCTGGCGGCGAAAGCGATTCTCAAGGCCATGTTCGGCTCATCGGCGCGTTTCCTCCCTCTGGCGCGGCGTTTCCGAAACAAGCACAAGTTTTCCGCAAGGACCAGCGTCGCGGGAAAAAGCTGCCGCCGGGCGCCCCCATTTGGTCGCATGCGCCCTTTCGTCCGGGCACCGTTTCCGATAGGAAACGCCGCAACGGCAACCCTACCCCGAGGAGGTTCCTCCATGAACGCCCCGCACCGCGACACCGGCTTTTTCACCGAAACCCTCGCCTCGCGCGACGCCGAGCTTTTCGAGGCCATCCGCGGCGAGCTGGGCCGCCAGCGCGACGAGATCGAGCTGATCGCGAGCGAGAACATCGTCTCGGCCGCGGTGATGGAGGCGCAGGGCTCGCCGCTGACCAATAAATACGCCGAAGGCTACCCGGGGCGGCGTTACTACGGCGGTTGCGACTATGTGGACGTGGCCGAGAACCTGGCGATCGAGCGGGCCTGCAAGCTGTTCGGCTGCGACTATGCCAACGTGCAGCCCAACTCGGGCAGCCAGGCGAACCAGGGGGTCTTCACGGCGCTGCTGCAGCCCGGCGACACGATCCTGGGGATGAGCCTCGATGCCGGCGGGCACCTGACCCACGGCGCCAAGCCGAACCAGTCGGGCAAGTGGTTCAACGCGGTGCAATACGGCGTGCGCAAGCAGGACAACCTGCTGGACTACGACCAGGTGGAAAGCCTCGCCAAGGAGCACCAGCCGAAGCTGATCATCGCCGGCGGCAGCGCCATCCCGCGGCAGATCGACTTTGCCCGCATGCGCGAGATCGCCGACAGCGTCGGCGCCTACCTGATGGTGGACATGGCGCATTTCGCGGGGCTCGTTGCGGCGGGCGAACATCCCTCGCCCTTCCCGCATGCGCATGTGGCCACCACCACCACCCACAAGACCCTGCGCGGACCGCGCGGCGGCATGATCCTGACCAATGACGAGGCGATCGCGAAGAAGGTCAACTCGGCCATCTTCCCCGGCATCCAGGGCGGCCCGCTGATGCATGTGATCGCCGCCAAGGCCGT
>JBPEXR010000381.1:0-6423 GCA_052031355.1 Paracoccaceae bacterium | reverse complement strand
TTGTTAAGCGCCCGCTCGGGGGCGAAGGGCGCCTTGGTGGCGCGGTCCTCGACCAGTTCCAGCCCCCAGAACAGCCCCCGCCCGCGAATGTCGCCGACGTGTGGGTGCTGGCCGAACCGCGCCCGCAGCGCCTCCTCAAGCACCGTGCCCATCTGCGCCGCGCGCCGGACCAGACCGCCGTCCGTCAGCTTCTCCAGCACCGCCAGGGCGGCGGCGGCGGCGGCGGGGTGGCCCATGTAGGTGTGTCCGTGCTGAAAGAACCCCGAACCCTCTTCGATCGCACGGTAGATCTGCGCGCTGCACAGCATCGCGCCGATGGGCTGGTAACCGGCGCCCAGCCCCTTGGCCACGGCGGTGATGTCGGGGGCGATCCCCTCCTGCTCGCAGGCGAAAAGGGTGCCGGTCCGGCCCATGCCGCACATCACCTCGTCGAGGATCAGCAGCACCCCGTGGCGGTCGCAAATCTCGCGGATGCGCTGGAAGTAGCCGGGGGCAGGGGGTACCGCGCCGGCAGTGGCGCCGACCACCGGCTCGGCGACGAAGGCCATCACCGTCTCCGGCCCCAGGCGCTGCAGTTCCGCTTCCAGAAGGTCGGCGGCGCGGCGGCCGTAGGCCTCGGCGCTCTCGCCCTCCTGCTGGTGGCGGTAGGCGTAGCAGGGGTCGATGTGGTGCGTCTCGATCATCAGCGGGGCGAAGGGCTCGCGCCGCCAGGCGTTGCCGCCGGTGGCCAGCGCGCCCAGCGTGTTGCCGTGGTAGCTTTGCCGCCGCGCGATCACCCGGTGCCGCTGCGGCTGGCCCACCTCCAGGAAATACTGGCGCGCCAGTTTCAGCGCCGCCTCCATCGCCTCGGACCCGCCCGACAGCAGGTAGACCCGGTCCAGATCGCCGGGCGCATGGGCGATCAGCTTGTCGGCCAGCGCCTCGGCCGGGGCGGAGGTGAAAAAGCCGGTATGCGCGAAGGCTAACTCGTCAAGTTGCGCCTTCACCGCCGCGATCACATCCTTGTCGCCATGCCCAAGGCAAGAGACGGCCGCCCCGCCCGAGCCGTCGAAGTAAGCCTTGCCCGCGGCATCGTAGAGGTAGACGCCCTCGCCCCGAACGGCTTGGGGCAGGCGCGATTTGGTGTGGCGGGGAAAGACATGGCTACGCGCTGACATGGCGGCACCTTTCGCAAAAGGGGAACGGGGCGGAAGTGTGACCGCTGCCCTTCGTGGCCGCAAGCCTTGCCCTGTGCCCCCGGGCAGCTATTATCGGGGAGGTCTATCCGCCAAGCCCTTGCACTGACAATGCAATTGCAGCATTGGGGCGGATCGTGTCCCCCCGGGTCTGCACCGGGGCCGTCCTGGGCGGCACATGTCCCGTGCCGGCCCGGACTTGCGTCATTAGGGAGAATGCACATGTACGCCAAATTCAAGCTGAGCCTCGCCGCCATCGCCGCGAGCGCCGTGATGGCCCCCGCGGCCTTCGCGCAAGACTTCATTACCATCGGCACCGGCGGCGTCACCGGCGTCTATTACCCCACCGGCGGCGCGATCTGCCGCCTGGTGAACAAGGGCCGCAAGGACCACGGCATCCGCTGCTCGGTCGAATCGACCGGCGGCTCGGTCTACAACATCAACACCATCCGCGAAGGCGAGCTGGAGTTCGGCGTTGCCCAGTCCGACTGGCAGCACCACGCCTACAACGGCACCTCCCGCTTCGAGGAGCAGGGCCCCTTCGAGAAGCTGCGCGCCGTCTTCTCGGTCCACCCGGAGCCCTTCACCGTGGTCGCCCGCGCCGATGCCGGCATCGAGACCTTCGACGACCTGAAGGGCAAGCGCGTGAATATCGGCAACCCCGGCTCGGGCCAGCGCGGCACGATGGAAGTGCTGATGGAAGCCAAGGGCTGGACCACCGATGACTTCGAACTGGCGACCGAGCTGAAGGCGGCCGAGCAGTCCGCCGCCCTCTGCGACAACCAGATCGACGCGATGGTCTACACCGTCGGCCACCCCTCCGGCTCGATCCAGGAAGCCACGACCGCCTGCGATTCCGTGCTGGTCGATGTCTCCGGCCCCGAGGTCCAGAAGCTGATCGACGACAACCCCTTCTACCGCAGCGCCACCATCCCCGGCGGCATGTACCGCGGCAATGACGAGGACACCGAGACCTTCGGCGTCGGCGCGACCTTCGTGACCTCGGCGGACGTGTCGGAAGAGGCGGTCTACACCGTCGTCTCCTCGGTCTTCGAGAACTTCGAGGACTTCAAGAAGCTGCACCCCGCCTTCGCCAACCTCACGCCCGAGGAAATGGCCACCGCGGGTCTGTCGGCCCCGCTGCACCCGGGCGCCGAGAAGTACTTCAAGGAAAAGGGCTGGATCGAGTGATCCGGGCCTGAGCCCATGCAGACCGCCCGGGGCGCTGCGGCGCCCCGGGTCCAAGGGCCCCGTCATTCTTCGCGGGTCGCCCTGAAAAAGTGATGAGATACCAGTGATTTCCGCCGCGCGCGGCGCGGCCCAGGGGGGGAGAGCCCGAGATGGCCGAGAACGCACGAGAGAAAGGCCCGCTGAGCGAAGACGAGTTGCAGGAGCTTGTCTCCTCCTCCGACAGCGGATCGCGCAACCCGGCGGGGGCCATCGGCACGCTGCTGGCCGTCGTCGCCCTTGTCTGGTCGGTCTACCAGGTCCTTCTGGCCTCGCCGCTGGCCAATATCGTGCTGCCCGGCGACGTGGTGAACAACTCGCGCCAGATCCACCTGGCCTTCGCGATGTTCCTGGCCTTCATGGCCTATCCCGCGCTGCGCTCCAGCCCGCGCGACCGGGTGCCGCTGCAGGACTGGGTGATGGCGCTGGCGGGGGCTTTCATCTCCCTCTACGGGTTCTTCTTCTACGACAAGATCGTGCAATCGGGCGGTCTCGCGGATGACACCGACAAATGGGTCGCCCTGGTCGGCCTGGTGCTGCTGTTCGAGGCCGCACGCCGCGCGCTGGGCCCGGCGATGGCGATCATCGCGACGATCTTCCTGCTTTATGTCTTCTTCGGCGCCTCGGAATACGTGCCGGACGTGATCCGCTGGAAGGGCGCCAGCCTGCAAAAGGCGATGAGCCACATGTGGATCACCTCCGAGGGGGTCTTCGGCATCGCGCTGGGCGTCTCGACCAAGTTCGTCTTCCTTTTCGTGCTGTTCGGCGCCCTGCTGGAGAAGGCCGGCGCGGGCAATTACTTCATCAAGATGGCCTTCGGCGCGCTGGGCCACCTGCGCGGCGGGCCGGCCAAGGCGGCGGTCGTCGGCTCGGCCGCCACGGGCCTGATCTCCGGCTCGTCGATCGCCAACGTGGTGACCACCGGCACCTTCACCATCCCGCTGATGCGCCGTGTCGGCTTCACCGCCGAAAAGGCCGGCGCGGTTGAGGTGGCCTCCTCGGTCAACGGGCAGATCATGCCGCCGGTCATGGGCGCCGCGGCCTTCCTGATGGTGGAATACGTCGGCATCTCCTACGTCAGCGTCATCACCCACGCCTTCCTGCCGGCGGCGATCAGCTACATCGCGCTGGTCTACATCGTCCACCTGGAGGCGGTGAAGAACAACATGCCCACGCTGGGCGACCGGGTGGTCAGCCTGGGCCGCACCATCGGCGGCATGGCGCTGTTCTTCGCCGGTTTCGCGGCGCTGTGCTACGGGGTGCAATACCCGGTCGGTTGGATCACCGCGGCGGTGCCCGAAGGCGCGGCCTGGATCCTCGCCGCGCTGCTGGTGGTGGCCTATGTCCTGCTGGTCTGGCTGGCCTCGACCGTCCCGGACCTGGAGCCTGACGACCCCGACGCCGAGGAAGTGCGCCTGCCGGTGGTGGCCGAGATCTACAAGGCCGGCCTCTACTACCTGCTGCCCATCGTGGTGCTGGTCTACTTCCTGATGATCGAGCAGAAGTCCCCGGGCCTGTCGGCCTTCTGGGCGGTGATGCTGCTGTTCGTCATCCTGCTGACGCAGCGCCCCCTCAAGGCCTTCTTCCGCGGCCACGGAAACCTCGGGAATGCCTTCGGCTTCGGCGTGCTGGACCTGCTGGCGGGCATGATCGAGGGCGCGCGCAACATGATCGGTATCGGCCTGGCGACCGCCACGGCGGGCGTCATCGTCGGCACCGTCACGCTGACCGGTGTCGGACAGGTGATGTCGGAGCTGGTCGAGTTCCTCTCCGGCGGCAACCTGATCCTGATGCTGGTGATGGTCGGCCTGCTCAGCCTGGTGCTGGGCATGGGGCTGCCGACCACGGCGAACTACATCGTCGTTTCCTCGCTGATGGCCGGCGTCGTGGTGGAACTGGGCGCGCAATCGGGCCTGGTGGTGCCGCTGATCGCGGTGCACCTCTTCGTCTTCTACTTCGGCATCATGGCCGATGTGACGCCGCCCGTGGGCCTGGCCAGTTTCGCCGCCGCCGCGGTCTCTGGCGGCGACGCGATCCGCACCGGCTTCACCGCCTTCTTCTACAGCCTGCGCACCGTGGCGCTGCCCTTCGTCTTCATCTTCAACACCGACCTGCTGCTGATCGACGTGGGCTGGGTGCAGGGCATCATCGTGGCGGTGGTGGCCAGCATCGCGATCCTGGTCTTCACCGCGGGCACCATGGGCTACTTCCTGACCCGCAACCGCATCTACGAAAGCGTGCTGCTGATCGCGGTGGCCTTCGCCCTCTTCCGGCCCGACTTCTTCATGGACCGCATCCAGCCCCCGTTCGAGCGGATCGAGCCGGCGCAGCTGGAACAGGCGCTGGAGGAGGCCGCGCCCGGCCAGGAGCTGCGCGTCGTGGTCTCGGGGCCGGACTTCGACACCGGATCGCCCGCCGACACCACGCTGCTGCTGAAGGTCGAGGGCGAGGGCACCGGCGCCGAGCGGATGGAGGAGTTCGGCCTGCTGACCATCCAGGAGGACGGGGCGACCAAGCTCGAGGAGCCGATGTTCGGCACGCCCTTCTCCGAGAAGATGCAGGAGTTCGACTTCTACGGCGAGGATCCCGTGGTCATCGCCCGGATCGAGGCGCCGGCCGACCAGATGCCGAAGGAGCTGATGTTCATCCCCGCCTTCGTTCTGCTGGGGCTGATCGCGCTGATGCAGCGCGCGCGGATGGGCCGCGGCAAGGATGAAGAGGAGGTGCCCGCATGACCCGTTCGGTTCTCTGCGCCGTCGACATCAACGATCCCGAGGCCGACGCCAAGGTGCTGAGCACCGCCGCCCGGCTGGCCGCGCTGGACGAGGCGCAGCTCGACGTCATCACGGTGCTGCCCGATTTCGGCTTCAGCCTCGTCGGCTCGTTCTTCGAAAGCGGCCACCACGAGAAGATGGAACGCGAGGCCAAGCGCCGCCTCAACGCCATGGTCGAGGCGGCGCTCGGCAGCGAGCAGAACGTGAAGGTTCGCCACATCGTCTCGACCGGCAAGGCCTACGAGGAGATCCTGCGCACCGCCAAGGCGGCCGGCTCGGACCTGATCGTGATCGGGGCGCACAAACCCGATTTCAGCGACTACCTGCTGGGGCCGAACGCCGCGCGGGTGGTGCGCCATTCCACCGTCTCGGTCTACGTGGTGCGCTAGATCGAGCGCGCCGGGCAGGGGACACCGCCGCGGGCCTGCGTAGGCACGGGGGTGCAGCTTGCGCTCGGGGCCGCGTGCCTTCGGCGGTCTGCCCGCACCGCTTAAAAAACGGGCCGCGGTTTTACCGGTGATTTTCCGCCGATTCTTCTCGTCACCTTGGGGGCGCCACATTTTCGGCACACTCCTGAGTAGTGTCGGGATAAGGCAGTCGGACGTGCGTTTCGACTTGGGGGCACCATGACCGTGCCGTGGTCGCCGGGCGAGTACGCCGGGGCCGCGCGCACCGCAGACGAAGGCGAAGAGAATGAAGATTGCAGCTGTCGATGACGACCGGAACATGCTCGATCTGCTTCAGGCCTGTCTGGAGAATGCCGGGTATCGCGACCTGACGGTGATGAATTCCTCCAAGGATGCCTTGGACCGGATCGCCAAGGCCGAACCGCAGTACGAGTGCATCCTCCTGGACATCCAGATGCCGGGCAAGGACGGGATCACCCTGTGCCGCGAGATCCGCGCCCTGCCGCGCTATCAGAACGTGCCGATCCTGATGATCACCTCGCGGACCGAGCGCAGCTTCGTGGACCGCGCCTTCTCGGAAGGGGCGACCGACTACATCACCAAGCCGTTCGACGTCTTCGAGATCGGCGCCCGCGTCCGCGTCGCCGAGAAGCTGGTGCAGGAGCGCCGCGCCGCGCTCGACAGCTACCTGGCGCTGAAGACCGCGCAGCCGGGCCGCCGCCGCCCCGCCGGGCGCCGCACCGCCGCCCGCGCCAGCGCCGCCGCGGTGGAGATGGAGGACCTGCCCCTCGACCGCGAGCACCTGATGGCGCTGCCGGCCTTCGAGACCTATCTCAACCG
>JBPEXR010000380.1:0-3693 GCA_052031355.1 Paracoccaceae bacterium | reverse complement strand
TGTCGGATGGGTCAGTTCGGGCGTTCGGCCATCTCGGCCCGGATCTGCTGGCGCAGCAGGTCGATGGGCACGGTCTTGCCGTCGCGCTTGAAGCACCAGTAGGTCCAGCCGTTGCAGGAGGGCGCGCCTTCCAGCGCCGCGCCGACCTGGTGGATCGACCCCTTGATGTCATCGGCCACCAGCGTGCCATCGGCGCGCACCTTGGCCGCCGCCTTGCCGTTGATCGAGGTCAGCTTTTCGCCCGGGCGCAGCATCCCGCGCTCGATCAGCTGGCCGAAGGGCACGCGCGGCTCGGCCCGCTTGGAGGTCGAGACCTGCAGCGCCTCGCGGTCGAACTTGCGCACCGACTTCAGGCGTTTCTCGGCCACCGCGCGGTAGCCGGCGTCGCGCTCGATCCCGATGTAGTCGCGCCCCAGCATCTTGGCGACGGCGCCGGTGGTGCCGGTGCCGAAGAAGGGGTCCAGCACCACGTCGCCGGGGTTGGTCGCGCCCACCAGCACGCGGTGCAGCAGGCTTTCGGGCTTCTGCGTCGGGTGGGCCTTCTCGCCGTTCTCGTCCTTCAGCCGCTCGTGGCCCGTGCAGATCGGCAGCACCCAGTCGCTGCGCATTTGCACGCCCTCGTTCAGCGCCTTCAGCGCCTCGTAGTTGAAGGTGTATTTCGCGCCTTCCGACTTCGAGGCCCAGATCATCGTCTCATGCGCATTGGTGAAACGCTTGCCGCGGAAGTTGGGCATCGGGTTGGACTTGCGCCAGATCACGTCGTTGAGGATCCAGTAGCCCTCGTTCTGCAGCATGGCGCCGACGCGGAAGATGTTGTGATAGCTGCCGATCACCCAGATCGCGCCATTGGGCTTCAGCAGCCGGCGCGCGGCGCGCAGCCAGTCGCGGGTAAAGGCATCGTAAACGGCGAAACTGTCGAACTGGTCCCAGTCGTCGTCCACCGCATCGACGCGCGAATTGTCGGGGCGGTGCAGCTCGCCCTTGAGCTGCAGGTTGTAGGGCGGGTCCGCGAAGATGAGGTCGACGGACTCCGCGGGAAGCGAGTTCATCACCTCGATGCAGTCGCCTGCCAGAATCGTGTTGAGAGGGAGCGCGCCCGCGCCCTGAATATCGGTCATGATCGTCATTTCTCTGCCTCAATAACCGGCGCTGTTTTTATGCGCTCTTGGTTGTGGACAAAGATGAGTCAAAGCCGATTCGCCGTCAATTTCTTTTTTGAATCAGGCGCTTACAGATTTGGCTTTACACAAGATGTTGTGGACGGGTTTGAAGCTTCGCCTATGGTGGGGGCTTGCCCCGATATCTTGAAGGGCGGCGATGTGGCTTTTCGATCCATACCCCTGGTTCGTCTCCCAGCCGTAGCCGGGGCATTCGGCGGCCAGCTGCGCCATCACCCGGTCGCGGGCTACCTTGGCCGCGATCGAGGCCGCGGCGATCGACAGGCACAGCGCGTCGCCCTTCACGATCGCCTCGGCGGTGCAGCCCAGATCGCCCGGAAGCATGTTGCCGTCGATCAGCACGTGTTCGGGCGGCAGGGCCAGGCCGGCCACCGCGCGGCGCATCGCCAGGTGGCTGGCGCGCAGGATGTTCAGCTCGTCGATCTCGGCCACGCTGGCATGGGCGATCGAGACTTCCGCCGTGGCGATCAGCACCTCGAACAGCATCTCGCGCTTCTTGGGCGTCAGCGCCTTTGAATCGTCCAGCCCCTCGGGCAGACGTTCGGGGTGCAGGACCACCGCCGCGGCGGTCACCGGGCCGGCCAGGGGCCCGCGGCCCGCCTCGTCCACCCCGGCGATGCGGGTGAGGCCCCGGGCCAGGGCGCGTGTCTCGAAGGAGTAATCCGGCATGGCCCCGTGATGCCGCCAAGCCTTGATGCCGCGCAAGACAAAATGCGCGCCGCGGCAGGGTTCCGCCGCGGCGCGTGACATCGGTGCCCCCCGGGGCTTACCAGCTGCGGGTCTTGAACCCCTTGCGGCCAAGGCAGCGGGCACCGTAGGCCCAGCGGTCGCCGCGGCTTGTGTCCACCCGGTCAAGGCATTTGCCCGGCAGCCGGTCGGCGTGGACGTAGTAGCGCGACAGGCAGCGGGCGCCGTAAACGGTGCGCCAATCGCCCTTCTCCTTCACCTGGCGCAGGCACTGGGGCGGCAGTTGGCGGACGTCGTGCTTCGGCTTTGGCTTGGGCTTGTAATGGCCGTAGCCGTGACCGCGCCCGTGCCAGGGCGCATCGCGGTGGGGCGTCCAATAGCGGCCCTGCGGGTTGTAGCGGTAGGGCTCGTGCACCCGGGTGACATGGTCGCTTTTCCTGCTGCTCGCCTTCTCGCGCTCGCGCTGCTTCTTCTGTTCGTGGATCGCGGCGCCCAGCACCAGCAGCGCAGTGGCGCCGGCCAGGAACTGGGTGATCTCGCGCTCGCTGGCGGCGCGGGCGGGCGCGGCGCTGAAGCCGGCGATGGTCAGCGCCGCGGCGCAGACAATGCTGATGAACTTGGCGGACATGGGATACCTCCTCGCTGGGTGATTGCGCCGCGGCGCCTCGGTGTGATCCCAGCCTCGCCCCGGCCCCGCCGGCCAAGCAATGACACCGCCCCGTCAGGCGATAACCGCCCGAAATCGGGGCTTGGTTATTGAATAACCGCCCCGATTGGGGGCAGCTTGCGGGCATGAAACCGACGCTCCCCCGCCCCCGCCTTGCCCTGCCGCTGATGGCCGCGCTGGCGCTTCTGGCTGCCGCCCCGGCGCAGGCGGCCTGCTTTGTCACCTACAAGGCGAAGATGGACAGCCCCCTGCGTCTGCATTACGGCGTGATGGAACTGGCCGGCGATGCCGAATGCCCGCCCAAGGGCAAGGCCCGGCGCGCCGCCGAAAAGCGCCTGAAGGACGCCGGCTGGACGCTTCTCACCCTCGAGGGGCTGTCCAGCACGCCCCCGGGCGAGGAGGAGATCGACAATGCCGGTGAGTTCTATCTTCGGTTCTGACGCCCCGGTCCGCAGCCTGCCCCGCGCCCTGGTCCTGGGCATCGCCGCCATCGTCGCGCTGCTGACGCTGGCGGCGGTTCTGCTGTTCCTGACCCTGCCCGACGCCGACCAGTTCAACACCCGGGTCGAGCGGCTGTTCATCGAGAACGCCGACCTGACCAGCCAGGCCGAGATCAAGCTGCTGGAAATCCTCGCCGGCTCCGGCACCGCCTTTGCCGAGACGCTGCAAGGCTACCGCATGGTGATTTTCGTGCTGCTGCTGTTCGCGGCCGCGCTGATGGTGGCGGCGCTGGTCTTCCTGCTGCTGCTGGGCACGCTCAGCCGCCGCATGGCGCAGATCGAACGCGCCGGCATCCAGGTGAACTCGCTGCTGATCAGCCGGGCGGAGCGGACCGTCTATCTCAACAACATCGAGTTTCGCCTGACCGAGGCGGCGATGGAGACGCTGGCCGTGCTGGCCGAGGCGCGCATGGACGACGAGATCCTCAACGGGGCCGAGCTGGAGGCCCTCGTCTCCGGCCGCCGCAGCGAGGATTGCGACGAGGCTGCCGGCGCCACCCGGATCAAGCGGCTGCGCGACACGCTGGGCAACCAGATGGTCGCCGCGCTGCTGGTCAAGACGATCGCGCGCAAGGGCTATGCCCTCAGCATCGACAAGGACGTGATCCGGGTGATCTGAGCCCGCTCAGCCGATGATCTCGAACCGGTCGACATCGACCAG
>JBPEXR010000038.1:0-2153 GCA_052031355.1 Paracoccaceae bacterium | reverse complement strand
AGAACCTCGCCCAGCGCGACCCCTGAGAGCCGCTACCCCACCTCAGCGCCCCAAGACCACCCGCGCGGCGCCCCACCGGCCGCCGCGCGCGCCAACGCCCCCCTTACGGCGCCGCGTTCGTGTACTTCCGCAGCTCGGCACGGGCGACCTGGCGGCGGTGCACGGCGTCGGGGCCGTCGGCGAAGCGCAGGGTGCGCACGGCGGTATACATATGCGCCAGGTCGTAATCCTGGCTGATCCCCGCCGCGCCGTGCATCTGCATCGATTCGTCGATGATCTTCGTCGCCACCAGCGGCGCCACGACCTTGATCTTGGAGATCCACGGCTGCGCCTCGCGCACGCCCACGGTGTCCATCATGTGGGCCGCCTTCAGGCACAGAAGGCGCGCCATCTCGATCTCCATCCGGGCGTTGGCAATGATGTCGTAGTTCGCCCCCAGCTCCGTCAGGCGCTTGCCGAAAGCCTCGCGCGAGAGGCCGCGGCGGCACATCATCTCCAGCGCCTTTTCCGCCTGGCCGATGGCGCGCATGCAATGGTGGATGCGCCCCGGCCCCAGCCGGCCCTGCGCCACCTCGAAGCCGCGCCCCTCGCCCAGCACCAGGTCCCGGGCGGGTACGCGCACGTCGGTGAACCGCAGGTGCATGTGGCCGTGCGGCGCGTCATCGCGGCCGAAAACCTCCATCGGGCGCAGCACCTCGATGCCGGGGGTGTCGGCGTCCAGAAGGAACATCGAATGGCGGCGGTGCTTTTCGGCGTCCGGGTCGGTGCAGGCCATGACGATGTAGAGCTTGCAGCGCGGGTCCCCGGCGCCGGAGATCCACCATTTCTCGCCGTTCAGCACCCAGTCGTCGCCATCGCGGGTGGCGCGGAAGCGCAGCTGCGCGGCGTCGGAGGAGGCGATGTCCGGCTCGGTCATCACGTAGGCAGAGCGGATCTTGCCCTCCAGCAGGTCGCCCAGCCAGCGGTCCTTGTGCTCCTGCGTGCCGTACCGCTCCAGCACTTCCATGTTGCCGGTGTCGGGGGCGGAGCAGTTGAAGACCTCCGCCGCCAGTGGCACCTTGCCCATCTCCTCGGCGAGGTAGGCGTATTCCACCGTGGTCAGCCCGTAGCCGCGTTCCGATCCGGTCAGCCAGAAGTTCCACAGGCCGCGCTCGCGCGCCTTGGCCTTCAGCCCCTCCAGGATCTCGATCTGCCGATCGGTCAGCTGGAAGCGGTCGCCGGAGGGGTGCTTGCCGATTTCCGCGTGGTACTCGCGGTCCAGCGGGGCGATCTCCTCCTGCACCATGGTGCGCACCTGCTCGATCAGCGGCGCGACCCGTTCGGTCACTCCTAGGTCCATGTCTTCCTCCCTCGAATGTCGCACCGCGCGGCGCCGGGCCGCGCGGCCTGGCCTACCCGGCGTCGGGCAGGCGGTAATCGGCGAAACGCTGGCGCAGGGTCAGCTTGGATATCTTGCCGGTGGCGGTCAGCGGCATCTCGTCGACGAATTCCATCGCATCGGGCAGCTGCCACTTGGCGACGTGCTTCAGCAGCATCTCGTCGATTTCCTCCTTGGAGGGGCGCTTGCCCTCCTCGGGGACGACCACCAGCAGCGGCCGCTCGTCCCACTTGGGGTGCGGCACGGCGATCACCGCGCAGGAGGCCACGTCCGGGTGGCCGATCACCACGTTCTCCAGATCGATGGAGGAGATCCATTCCCCCCCGGACTTGATGAGGTCCTTCGCGCGGTCCTGGATCGACAGGAAGCCGTCGGGGGAAATCGAGGCGATGTCGCCGGTGCCGAACCAGCCCTCGGCGTCCATCGCCTTGGCCGAGGCTTCCTCGTTGTCGAAATAGCCGGAGATGACCGTATTGCCGCGCACGTAAAGCTCGCCCACCGCCTTGCCGTCATGCGGCAAGCGGTTGCCGGCCTCGTCTACGATCTTCAGATCGACGCCGAACACCCGGCGGCCCTGCAGCGCCTTGAGGTCGATCTGTTCCTCGGGGCTGAGGTCGCGCAGGTGCGGCGGCAGTTGCCCGTGGGTGCCCACGGGGCTCATCTCCGTCATGCCCCATGCGTGGCAGACGGAGACGCCGCTCGCCTCGAACGCCTCGATCATCGAGCGCGGCGCGGCCGAGCCGCCGACGATCACCTCGCCGAAGCCTTCGGGGTT
>JBPEXR010000379.1:0-3496 GCA_052031355.1 Paracoccaceae bacterium | reverse complement strand
GATCACCTCCGCGACCTCGCGCGGTTTCTGGTGGTGCAGCCAGTGGTCCGCCCCCTCCAGCCGCACGACCTCCAGGTCGGTGGCGTAATCTTCCAGCCCCTCCAGGCTTTCGGGCAGCAGCGCGGTGTCACCGGCGCCCCAGACGACGAGATGCGGCATGCGCACCGAGAACCGCTCGGGCGGGAAGGCCGGCAAGCCGTGGATCGGCGCGCCGGGCGAGGCCACCTTCAGCGGCGAGGCGCGGTACCAATGGATCATGGTCTTCAGCCGCCCCGGCCGCGCCCATTCGGCGCGGTACTCCTCGAGCCGCGGACCGGTCAGCCATGACAGGTCCATCTTGGCCGAGAAGAGGCGCTGGAGCCCGGCGAAATCATCCGCCGCCAGCCGGTCTTCGGAACCGGGGCGGCGCAGCGCCTCGATGTACTGCGAGGCCGCGCTCTGCGCGCCGCCGGCGGCCAGCGCGCGCTGAAAGGGCGCCGGGTGCACGCCGTTCAGGATAACCAGGTGCGAGACAAGCTCCGGCCGGCCGATCGCCAGCATATAGGCGACCGCGGCGCCCCAGTCGTGACCCAGCAGGATCACCGGGCCATCGCCCAGGTGCGCGATCAGCGCCGCCATGTCCGAGGCAAGGCGCGAGGCGCCGTATTGCGCCACGTCGTCCGGGGCCCAGCTGCGGCCATAGCCGCGCTGGTCGGGCGCGACGCAGTGGTACCGCCCCGACAGCTCGGCCGCCAGTTCGGCCCAGGCGCCGCCATGCTCGGGGAAACCGTGCAGCATAAGAAGGGTCGGCCGGTCCGGGCGGCCCCAGCTGCGGTAGTGGAAGGGATGCCCGTTGAGGGCGACATCATGCTGATCCATCGGCGCCTCCGTGCAACGGCAATACCTGTGCCGCGCCCCCGGCGGCGGAGCCGGGGACGCGGGGGGCGGCCCGGCTTACTCGGGCTGCAGGGTCTCGAAGCGCAGCCCGGCGGCGGTGCGGGCGGCGAAGCCCTTCCAGTAATTGTGCTCGGGCTTCTCGGTGCCGTCCTCCTCCAGCGCGTGCACGCCGTCCTGCGCCACGGGGACGAGGTCGAAATACTCGGCCTTCTCCGCCTCGCCCTTCAGGTGCAGGTCCATGAAGGCGGTGGCGAAGTGCTGGGCGATGTTGTTCATGCGGACGTTGTCCCAGACCGCGTCGGCGTAGTGGTCGAAGGGCGCCCAGCCCAGCTTTTCCGACATCGCCCAGCTTTCCGCCGGGGCGGGCATCGGGGCGGCGGCGTTGTGGTTGGCGTTCTCGAAGGTCAGCAGGTGGCGGGTGGTGCCCGTCGCCTCTTCGAAGATCTTGCGCATCGCCGGATACTGGGAGACGTCGTCGATGGAGCCGGCCATCAGCAGCGTCGGCTTGCGCAGCCCGGCCAGCCCCTCGGCGTCCCAGAAGTCGCGGTTCCGGCCCCAGGGCCCGATCGCGATGATCGCCTTGACCCGCGGATCGACCAGAGCCTCGTGGGTGTCGGTGCCGGCCTTGTTATGCTCCAGCAAGCCGCGCGGCGTGCCCCAGGGCAGCTCGACCGAGCTTTGCGTGACCCCGGCGCCGCCGAAGATCAGCGCGCCGTAGCCGCCCATGGAATAGCCGATGACGCCGACATTCTCGCCGTCGATGATCGGCGCAAGGTCGCTGTCTTCCCCCAGGCTGGTCATCTGGTCGACGATGAACCGCTGGTCGATCGGCCGGTTCAGCAGGGTCGAGCCGAAGGCCGCCTGGTCCGAATAGGTGCTGTCGCGGTGGTCGATGGAGACGGCGACATAGCCCT
The DNA here is from genome assembly GCA_052031355.1 of Paracoccaceae bacterium. GTDB lineage: Bacteria > Pseudomonadota > Alphaproteobacteria > Rhodobacterales > Rhodobacteraceae > JBPEXR01. The sequence goes on along the minus strand of JBPEXR010000379.1, from coordinate 1,706 downwards.
TGGAGGCAAGGTTCTCGCCGAAATGCGCCATCAGGAAACGGTTGCCCGGGTAGCCGTGCGATATGACGACCAGCGGGAAGCTGCCCTCGGCCGCCGGCGCGGCATCGCGGGCGGCGATGCCCTGAAGCTGCACCTCCGTCTCGCCGTCGCGCAGCTTGGCGGTATAGGTGCCGCCCGGCTCGGTGCCCTCGGCGGCGGGATACCAGACCTCGACCGTCAGGGCGCGGTCGTAGCGCGGAATGTCGTCGTCGGTGACGTTCAGCACGTCGATCTGGTCGGGGTTGGTGAATTGCATGGTGCGCACGCCGACGACATGCTCGCCGTGGGCCGCCAGTTCCGGCGCGTCCGGGCGCACCTGGTCGATGCGGTTCTCGGCCATCAAGGGACTCGCAAGCAGTGATGCCGCCAGCGCGGCCTGTTTCAGATAAGACATGAAAGATCCTCCCGTGGGGCGAATGCTGGCCCCTCGTCCCCGCCATGGCAAGCGCGGAGGGGCTGAAAGTCGAAAATAATGAACTTCCTTTCCGCATTGCGAAATTATGCGCGCGGGGCGCGTATAGCGGGATTCCGGCTCTTGCCCCGCCCGCCCAACCGGCTTAATCGCCGAACATGACATACCGCCAACATATCCGCGCCGTGCTGGTGCTGGGGCTGCCGCTGGTCGGCGGGCACCTGGCGCAGTTTGCCATCGGCATGACCGACACGCTGATGCTGGGCTGGTATTCGATCGACGCGCTCGCCTCGCTGGTGCTGGGCAGCACGCTGTTCTTCGTGCTCTTCATCATGGGGTCGGGCTTTGCCTGGGCGGTGATGCCGCTGGTGGCCAGCGCCGCGGCCGAGGGCGACGAGGTGACGCTGCGGCGCGTGACGCGGATGGGGCTGTGGCTTTCGACCCTCTACGCGGGGTTGCTGCTGCCGCTCTTCTGGGTCTCCGCCCCGATCCTGGAGATGCTGGGCCAGGCGCCGGAACTGGCGCGCGGCGCGCAGGAATACCTGCGCATCGCCGGGCCGGGGCTGCTGCCGGCGCTGCTGGTCATGGTGCTGAAATCCTACCTCGCGGCGCTGGAGCGCACGCAGATCGTGCTGTGGATCACCCTGGCCGCGGCGCTGGTCAACGCCGGGCTCAACGCGCTGCTGATCTTCGGCCTCGGCGGATTCCCGGAGCTGGGCATCCGCGGCGCGGCCATCGCCTCGCTCGCCGTGCATGGCATCTCGCTGGTGGGGGTGGTGCTATACGCCCGGATGCGCCTGCCCGAGCATGACCTCTTCCGCCGCCTCTGGCGCCCCGACTGGGAGGTTTTCGCCCGCGTCGCCAAGATGGGCCTGCCCATCGGCATCACCCTGCTGGCGGAGACCGGCCTTTTCGCCGCCTCCTCGATCATGATGGGCTGGCTGGGGACGGTGCCGCTGGCCGCGCATGGCATCGCGATCCAGGTCACCAGCGCCATCTTCATGGTGCACGTGGGCCTGTCGAACGCCGCCACGGTGCGCGCGGGCAACGCCTTCGGGCGGCGCGACGCGGACCATCTGCGGCGCGGCGCGGTGGCGGCCGCGACGGTGTCGATGATCGTGGCCGCGGCGACCGTGGTGCTGTTCCTGGCGGTGCCGGAATGGCTGGTGGCGCTGTTCCTCGACGCCGAGGAGGCGGACGCGGCGCAGATCATCGCCACCGGCGCGGTGCTTCTGGCGGTGGCGGCCCTGTTCCA
>JBPEXR010000378.1:0-2164 GCA_052031355.1 Paracoccaceae bacterium | reverse complement strand
CTGCAGCAACAGCTTCGCCGGCAGGCTGTCCGCCACCAGCGCCACATCGACGTTCAGCCGGGTCCGCCGATCCGACAGCGCGGCCAGGTCGATGATGGCGCGCGCGCCCAGCCCGCCGGTGAGACTGTCGAAGATCAGCGTGTTGGGCGGGGCGTAACGCGTCAGGTCGATCCGCATCTCGCGCGGCTTGCCCTGCAAGCGGAAGCCGGCGGTCCAGGCCATGCCCGCGGCCGGCGCCTCGGGATCGCCCGCAAGCCGCGTCACCGTGATGCCCCGGGCCCGGGCGCGCGTCTCGACGCTGCGCACGTCGCTGAGGGCCGCGAAAACCGCCTCGATCGGGGCGCCGATATCCTCTTCGCTTTCGAAGTTCATCCTGCCTGCTCCTTGAGGCGCGGTGGCTCCGCGATCTTGGCGGCTCAGGCCGCGCGGGCATTCTGCCTCAATCCAGCCGGTCCGCAAGCCAGTTGCGCAGCAGGAAGTGGGCGATCGCCCCCTCCCGCGCCGGCTTGATCCGCGGGTGCGTGCCGGCGAAGACCTCCAGCATCTCGTCGCGGCTGACCCAGAGGGCCTCTTCCAGTTCTTCGGGGTCGAGGGTGATCTCGCGGCTCAGCGCCTCGCCCTCGCAGCCGATCATCAGCGAATTGGGGAAGGGCCAGGGCTGGCTGGCCAGGTAGCCGACGCGGCCCACGGCGATGCCCGCCTCCTCGGCCACCTCGCGGCGCACCGCGGCCTCCAGCGTCTCGCCCGGCTCGACGAAACCGGCGAGCAGCGAATACATCCCCTCGGGCCAGGCGGCGTTGCGCCCCAGAAGCACCTCCTCGCCGTGGGTGATCAGCATGATCACCACCGGGTCGGTGCGCGGGAAGTGCTGCGCGCCGCAGGTCGGGCAATCGCGGCGCCAGCCGGCGTCGGCCACCTCGCTGGGGGCGCCGCAAGCGGCGCAGAAGCGGTGTGTCCGGTGCCAGTTCAGCAGGGCGCGGGCGGTGGCGGCCAGTTCCGCGTCCCGCGGGCTGAGGGCGGTCATCTGGCCGCGCAATTCGCAGAACCGCTGCGCCTCGGGCAGCGCGGGGTGGCATTGTTCGGTCGGATCGAAGAAGCCGGGCTCGGGCGCCGGGCCCGCCTCAGGCGTCCAGTGCGACAGATCGCGCGCCAGCACCGGGCCCTGGTCGTCGCGGCCCAGCAGCATCGGCGGCGGTGCGCCGTCGAAGATCGCATGATCGGGCGGCAGCTGCACCAGCGCGCCGGCCTCGACCAGCGGCTTGCCGCGCCACAGGCAGATCGTGCGCGCGCCCGCCTCGGCGCAGATGGCGGTGAAGGCCGGCCCGCGTCGCGCCTCGGCCGCGCGGTCCAGCCCCGAGCCGCCGAATGTCACCGTCTCCGCCAATCGCATCGCGTCCTGCCCCCTGTTTTCCGGCTCGCCCGGCCTTCCCGCAGCGCCTTGGCGCCTCGCGCACCGCGCGCATCCGGCAAAGGCCTTCCGCGCAATGGTGGCAGCGCGTCAAGTCCCCGGCCGTCAAAAAATTCCTACAAAAATGTCACCAGACTGTCGATGCGGGCCTATAGTGGGGCCACGACATTCACCCTCGGAGACAGAAATGACCCTTCGCAACACCACTTCCCTGACACGCCGCGGGTTCCTCGCCAGCGGTGCAGCCGGCGCTGCGCTGATCGCCCTGCACCCCTATTCCGCCCGCGCTTCGGCCAACCAGGCGCACCTGCGCATCATGGAGACGACGGACCTGCACGTGCACGTCTTCCCCTATGATTACTACGCCGACAAGCCGCGCGACACGGTCGGCCTGTCCCGCACCGCCTCGATCATCGAGGAGATTCGCGCCGAGGCGACGAACACGCTGCTGGTCGACAACGGTGACTTCCTGCAGGGCAACCCGATGGGCGATTACATCGCCTATGAGCGCGGCATGCCCGAGGGCGCCATGCACCCGGTGATCGAGGCGATGAACACGCTGGGCTTCGACGCCTCGACGCTGGGCAACCACGAGTTCAACTACGGGCTAGACTTTCTGATGAAATCGCTGGCCGGGGCCGACTTCCCGGTGGTCAGCGCCAATGTCGTCAAGGAGGTGGGCGCCGAGCCCACACAGGACACCACGTTGATCGAGCCTTACGTGATCCTCGACCGGCAGCTCACTGATGGCGCTGG
>JBPEXR010000377.1:0-3653 GCA_052031355.1 Paracoccaceae bacterium | reverse complement strand
GCCGCGGCCGCGGGCGGCGCCGCAATCCCTAGACGACACGCGCGCGAAAGGCCGACCATGATTCACATCGATCTTTGGAAGCGGGTCCTGATCTGGGGCGTCGTCGCCCTGGGGCTGATCCTGGCCCTGCCCAATGCCTTCTACCCCCGGGTCGAGCGCGTGAACGACGCGCGCACCGCGATCGAGCGCGAAGGCGAGACGCCCGAGCGGCTGGAGGCGGCAAGCGGCTGGCCGGAATGGCTGCCCTCGGGGCTGGTGAACCTGGGCCTCGATCTGCGTGGCGGCGCGCATCTGCTGGCCGAGGTGAAGGTCGAGGATGTCTACGAGACGCGAATGAAGGCCCTGTGGCCCGAGGTTCGCGACGCCCTGCGCCCCGAGCGCGAGACCGTCGGCACCATCCGCCTGCAAAAGTCCCCCCCGGGGACGATGCGCATCAAGATTTCCCAGCCCGAGGGCATGTCCCGCGCGCTGGAAGTGGTGCGGGGCCTTTCGCGTCCCGTCACCTCGCTGACCGGCGCCGGCGCGCGCGACCTGGAGGTTTCGGGCAGCGGCGACACGATCACCGTGACCCTGTCGGAGGCGGAACAACGCGCCACCGACGAGCGCACGCTGCAGCAGGCGCTGGAGATCATCCGCCGCCGCATCGACGAGGTCGGCACCCGCGAGCCGACGATCCAGCGCCAGGGCACCGACCGCATCCTGATCCAGGTGCCGGGCATCGGCTCGGCCACCGAGCTGAAGGAGATCATCGGCACCACCGCGCAGCTGACTTTCCAGCCGGTCGTGGGCCGCGGCTCGGACCCGGATGCGAACCCCGGTATCGGCAACGAGGTCCTGCCCTCGCTGGACGAGGAAGGCGTCTACTACACGCTGGAGGAAGCCCCCGTCGTCACCGGCGAGGAACTGGTCGACGCGCAGCCCTCCTTCGACCAGAACGGCCGCCCGGCGGTGAACTTCCGCTTCAATCCCGCGGGCGCGCGCAAGTTCGGCGATTACACCGCCGACAACATCGGCAACCCCTTCGCCATCGTGCTGGACGACGAGGTCATCTCGGCCCCCGTCATCCAAAGCCATATCCCCGGCGGCTCCGGCATCATCACCGGCAATTTCACGGTCGAGGAATCGACGCAGCTGGCGGTGCTTCTGCGCGCCGGCGCCCTGCCGGCGGAGCTGGAGTTCCTGGAAGAGCGGACCATCGGCCCCGAGCTGGGCGCCGACAGCATCCAGGCCGGCAAGATCGCCACGATCATCGCCTTCGCCGCGGTGCTGATCTTCATGGTCGCCAGCTACGGCATCTTCGGCCTTTTCGCCGATATCGCGCTGATCCTGAACATCGCGCTGCTCTTCGGGCTGCTGTCGATGATCGGCGCCACGCTGACCCTGCCGGGCATCGCCGGCATCGTGCTGACCGTCGGCATGGCGGTGGACGCCAACGTGCTGATCTTCGAGCGTATCCGCGAAGAGCTGAAGACCGCCCGCGGCCCGGCGCGGGCCATCGAACAGGGCTACGAGAAGGCGCTTTCGGCGATCCTCGACGCCAATATCACCACCTTCATCACGGCGGTGATCCTTTTCGCCATGGGCTCCGGCCCGGTGCGCGGCTTTGCCGTCACGCTTGGCTTCGGGCTGCTGACCTCGGTCTTCACCGCGATCTTCGTGACGCGGCTGCTGATCGTGATGTGGTTCGAACGCCGCCGCCCCAAGACTCTGGAGGTCTGAGATGCGCCTGAAACTGGTTCCCGAGGGGACGAAGATCGACTTCTTCGCCCGGCCGCTGATCAGCCTGGGCCTGTCGGCCGCGCTGGTGGTGGCCTCGCTGGTCGCCTTCCTGGCGATCGGGCTGAACTACGGCATCGACTTCCAGGGCGGCACCACCATCCGCACGCAAAGCGCGCAGCCGGTGGACGTGGCCGACTACCGCGATGCGCTGCAGAAGCTGGAGCTGGGCGATATCACCATCTCCGAGGTCTTCGACCCCTCCTTCGGGCCGGACCAGAACGTCGCCATGGTGCGCATCCAGGCGCAAAGCGACGCCGAGGCGGTCTCGGCCCAGGTGATCGAAAGCGCCCGCGCGGCATTGGCCGAAGTGGCGCCCGACATCCGCTTCGTCTCCGTCGAATCGGTCGGGCCCAAGGTTTCGGGCGAGCTGATCCAGACCGCGGCCATCGCGGTGCTGCTGGCGATCGCGGCGGTGCTCGTCTACATCTGGCTGCGCTTCGAATGGCAGTTCGCCCTGGGGGCGGTGGCGGCGCTGGTGCACGACGTCATCGTGACCATCGGCGTCTTCTCGGTCTTCCAGATCCGGTTCGACCTGGCGATCATCGCGGCGCTCTTGACCATCGTCGGTTATTCGCTGAACGACACCGTGGTGATCTTCGACCGGGTGCGGGAGAACCTGCGCAAGTTCAAGTCCCGGCCGCTGAAGGAGGTTCTGAACCTCTCGATCAACGACACCCTCAGCCGCACTGTGATGACCTCGGTCACCACGCTGCTGGCGCTGATCGCGCTCTTCGTGTTGGGCGGCGACGTGATCCGCGGCTTCGTCTTCGCGATGATCTGGGGCGTGATCGTCGGCACCTATTCGACCGTCTTCGTCGCCAGCGCCATCCTGGAGCGTCTGGGCGTCAAGCGCGATTGGAGCAAGCCGGACCTGACCGAGGGCAACCAGTTCGCCAACATCGACGCCTGAGGGGGCTTGGGCCGCGCGCGCCGGGCCGCTAGGCTGAACCGGCGGCGCGCCCTTGGTCGCCCGCCAAGCGCCGCAAGCCGCAAGGGAGCCTGCCGATGCGCATGAACGAGATCGTCTATACCGACGCCGCGCCGATCGACGGCTACGGCCCGGGCTTCTTCCGCATCGCCGGCGAGCTGCGCGAGGGCGCGTTGCTGCTTGGCCCCACCGGCACGCAGGCCTGGGCGGGCTACGAGGCGCCGGAGCCGCTTCTGGCGCTCGCGGGCCATGTCGACGTGCTCTTCATCGGCACCGGGGCGGAGACCGCGCATATCCCCGCCGATCTGCGCCGCCAGCTGGAAGACGCGGGGCTTGGGGTCGAGGTCATGGCCACCGGCCCGGCCTGCCGCACCTACAACGTGCTGCTATCCGAGGGGCGGCGCGTGGCGGCGGCCCTGCTGCCGGTCTGAGGGCGGCGGAACTTGCCCGAGCCCTTGCTGCGCACCCGTGATCTGGCCGTCGCCCGCGGCGGGCTGCGGCTTCTGGAGGGGCTCTCGCTGCGGCTGGACCCCGGCCAGGCGCTGGTGCTGCGCGGGCCCAACGGCGCGGGCAAGACAACGCTGCTGCGCAGCCTCGCCGGGCTGCAGCCGCCCGCCGCCGGCACGATCACCCGCGACCCCGAGGCGCTGGCCTACCTCGCCCATGCCGACGGGGTGAAGGCGCAGCTGACGGCGGCAGAGAACCTGGCGTTCTGGGCGCGCATCTTCGACCGGCCCGCCGCGGGCGCCGTGACCGAGGCGCTGGAGGCCTTCGACCTGCGTCCCCTCGCGGACCGGCCGGCGGGGCTGCTGTCCGCCGGGCAGCGGCGGCGGCTGGGGCTGGCGCGGCTGCCGCTGACGGGTCGCGCGCTGTGGCTGCTGGACGAGCCGACCGTCTCGCTGGACGCGTCAGCCGTGTCGCGCTTCGCGGCCGTCCTGCGCGCGCA
>JBPEXR010000376.1:0-2602 GCA_052031355.1 Paracoccaceae bacterium | reverse complement strand
GCGCGGCGGGGCTGGAGGACGCGCAGATCGCCGCGCTGCGCGGGCCGCTGGAAGCGCTGCCGCCGGACGTGGAGCCGCTGGCCCGGGCGGTGGACGAGTTGACGCGCGAGGCCCGCCTGTCGCCCGGCACCGCCCAGGCGCTGCAGGCCGCCCACGGCGCCCCGGCGATGCTGGAGGTGATGGCCCTTGTCGGCTTCTACTCCACGCTCGGCTTCATCCTGAAGACCTGCGAGGTGCCGCTGGACGGCGATATCGCGCAGGCCTTGGCCGATGCTCCGCTTGAGGCTGGCGCCGCGGGGGCACCGGCCGCCCCGCTGGACGCGCCGCCGCGCAAGGGCTAGGTGCGGGGCAACGCAGCACAGACGAGGACGCCATGCCCCAGACGCTTATCGGCCCCGCCCAGATCCCCAGCCTTGGTTTCGGCACCTTCCGCATGGAGGGCGAGACCGCGCGCAAGATGACCGCCGCCGCGCTGGACGCCGGCTTTCGCCACATCGACACCGCCCAGGTCTATGACAACGAGGCAGAGGTGGGCGCGGGGCTGCGCGACGCCTCGGTCCCGCGGTCCAGCGTCTTTCTGACCACCAAGATCCTGCCCGAGTCATTCCGCAAGGCGGATTTCATCGCCGCGGCCGAAACCTCGCTGAAGCGGCTGGGGACGGATTACGTGGACCTGCTGCTGTGCCACTGGCCCTCGCGCGAGGTGCCGATCGCCGAGACGATGGAGGCGATGAACCGCCTGATCGCCGACGGCAAGGTGCGCCACGGGGGCGTGTCGAACTTCACCATCGCCCAGGTGGACGAAGCTCGTGCCGCGCTGGAGACGCCCCTGGCCGCGAACCAGGTGGAGCTGCATCCCTTCATCGACCAGTCGAAGCTGCGCGCGCACCTGGACAAGCTGGGCGTGCCGATCGAGGCCTATTGCCCGCTCGCGCAGGGCCGGGTGGCACAGGACGCGCTCCTGCAGGAGATCGGCGCGGCGCATGGCGTCAGCGCGGCGCAGGTGGCGCTGGCCTGGCTGCTGTCGAAACCGCTGACCGTGGCGCTGCCCAAGACCGCCAGCCCCGAGCGGCTGGAGGGCAACCTCGCCGCCGCCGACCTGGAGCTGAGCGCCGAGGAACTGGCCCGCATCGACGCGCTGGCCCGGCCCGAGGGGCGCATGGTCTCGCCCCCCGCGCTGGCGCCCGACTGGGACTGACCGCCGCCGCCTCAGCCCGCCTCAGCCTGCCTCAACTTGCCGGTGGGGCGATCAGGATGGCGCGGAAGTCGTTGACGTTGGTCAGCGTCGGCCCGGTGACGACCTGCGCCCCCAGCGCGCCGAAGAAGCTGTGCGCGTCGTTGCGTGCCAGCGCCTCGGCCGGGTCCAGGCCCGCACGGCGCGCCGCCGCCAGCGTGCCGGGGCCGATCACCGCGCCCGCGACCTCGGCCGCGCCGTCGATGCCGTCGGTATCGCAGGCGATGGCGTGTATGCCCGGCGCGCCGTCCAGCGCGATCGCCAGTGCCAGGGCGAACTCCGCGTTGGGCCCGCCCAGCCCGTCGCCGCGCCGGGTCACGGTGCACTCGCCCCCGGACAGCAGCACGACGGGCCGGTCGCCGGGCGCCAGGCGCGCGGCTTCGGTGCGGGCGCGGGCGGCCAGGGCGCGGGCCAGCTCGCGCGCTTCGCCCTCCAGCGCGTCGCCGAGGTGCAGCGGGCATAGGCCCGCCGCCTCGGCCCGTTCCGCCGCGGCCCGCAGCGATTGCGAGGGCGCGGCGATCACCCGCGTCTCGCAATGCGCCAGCCGCGCATCGCCGGGCGCGACCACCTGCGAGGCGCGCAGCGCCGCGTCGATGGCGGGGGTGCAGTCGATCCCGCGGCGCGCCAGGATCTGCCGCGCGGTGGCCGGCGGCGCGGCCTCGCCCACCGTGGGGCCGGAGGCGATGGTGCCCGGATCGTCCCCCGGCACGTCCGAGATCAGCAGCGCCAGCATCCGCGCCGGGTAGGCCGCGGCGGCCAGCTGCCCGCCCTTCACGCGGCTCAGGTGCTTGCGCAGAACGTTCATCTCCCCGATCGGGGCGCCGGAGGCGAGAAGCGCGCGGTTCACCTCGCGCTTGTCCTCCAGCGTCAGGGGCGGGGCCGGCTGCACCAGCAGGGCCGAGCCGCCGCCGGAGATCAGCGCCAGCACCATGTCTTCGGGGCCGGCGCCGCGCAGCAGCTCCAGCATCCGCGCCGTGGCACGCTCGCCCCGCGCGTCGGGGACCGGGTGGGCGGCCTCGGCGATCTCCACCCCCGCGCAGGGGCGGGCGTGGCCGTCGCGGGTGATGACCAACCCCTCGCAGGGGCCCCAGGCGGCCTCCACCGCCTCGGCCATCCGGGCCGAGGCCTTGCCGGCGCCCACGACGATCACCCGCCCCTCGGGGCGAGGCGGCAGGTGCGGCGCAATGCAGCGCATGGGGTCCGCCGCGGCGACGGCGGTGTCGAAGAGCTGGCGCAGCAGCGCCTCAGGCGATGGGGTCATTCGGCACTTTCCCTCGGCGGGTTCCGCGCGGCAGACTGCCGTTCCGAGGCGCGAAAGGCCAGAGGGGCACGCCGCATAAACCGGGGCCCGGCGCCCTTGCAATGCCC
>JBPEXR010000375.1:0-2724 GCA_052031355.1 Paracoccaceae bacterium | reverse complement strand
GCGTCAGCTCGACATCCTCGATCTTCAGCTTCATCTCGCCGGCCTCGATCTTCTGCAGGTCGAGCAGGTCGTTGATCAGGTTGCCCAGCCGCTCGGAGTTGCGCGAGGCGACGGTCAGCAGTTCCTTCATCGCGGGCGGCACCTCGCCGGCGACGCCGCGGTTGATCATGTCCAGCGAGCCCTTGATCGAGGTCAGCGGCGTGCGCAGCTCGTGGTTCACCATGGCCAGGAACTGGGTCTTGGTCTCATAGGCCATCTTGGTGCGGTCGTGTTCGCGCTGCAGTTCGTAATGACGGTCCAGCCCGGCGCGATAGATGCGCAGGAAGACGATCGAGCAGTCGATGACGAAGTAGAGCACGAAGAGAATGGTGATGAACTGCAGCCAGAGCGGCGAGGACAGCGGCGGCTTCACCGCGATCAGGTCGTTCAACGGGATGTAGATGAAGGCGATGCCGTAGATCACCAGCCGGATCATCAGCACCCGCAGCAGCTGGTGGTTGTTCATCGCCGCGAAGAGCGCCGCGGTGAACAGGAAGAAGAGGGGCGTGAAGTGAACGCCGACCCCTTCCGTCCTGGCGATCAGAATCGCGAAGGCGGCCACCGCCGAGGCGCTGACCGTGGAACTGAGGATCAGCAGCGCCAGGTTGCGGCGCGACATGTCCCGCTCGACCCGGCCCTTGCGCGTGATGTAGCGGCAGATGGCGAGGTCCAGCATCTCCGACAGGAGGCACAGGAACAGGCCGAGGCCCGCGGGCACCGGATGCACGTAATAGGCCGACAGCGCGCCAGCCCCGAAGAACATGGCCTGGCGCTGCCAGAACAGACGCATCCCTCCGTGGATGAAGTCCTGAATCTGATGTTCGAGGCGCGTCATGGGCGGACCTTGTCTACTACAAGAATTTGGCCCGCATTCTTCGGGCCGTTGTTCAATGTCTATCGGGCAATCTCGGTTGAAAAATGGCGATGGTGCGAAGAAAGCGAGAAAGCGGCGCTATTTTGGTAACCCCTTGGGCAGCGGCTTTTCGGCCGCTGGATCGGCTTCCGCAACGTCAATCCGCAGCGCATTGTCGGTATCCGGGCGACAATCGCCGGAAAATGGGCTTTCTGTCCATCATATAATGCTTGCTTGTTCGGGTTATCCTTGGGAATTTCAGGGCAAGGCCTACTCATAGGTGTTTTGAGCGAAAGCGCGCGATGCTGGTCGTCCCCGAGATTTCCTCTGCCAATGCCATAATCGTGCCGCAATCTCTGCGGCTTCAGGTCATGCGGCACATGCTTCTGCATCGGGCGGAGCGGTTCCCCGGAATCGGCCCCGAACACCTGCACGTGGTGCAGCGGATTTCCATCAGCGGCGGCACCCTGACGCTGGAGGTGCCGACGCTGCCCCTGCGCGGCGTCAACCTGCTGGGCGGGACCGAGATCCGCATCACCGAAGGGGAGGTCGTCTCCTCCCGCCGGATGGTCGTCTGCGCCTTCGATTTCGCCAGTGCGCGCATGCTGCCCTGGGGGCACCGGCTGACCGACGAGGCGGGCATGGTGCAAAGCGACAGCGACGCGGTGCAGCTTTACGTGCGCTTCGGCGTCGGGCGCGGCTAGGGCGGGGCAGGGCGCGCCCCCGCGCCAGCGCCCCCCGCGCAACCGCCCCCCGCGCTTGACAAGCCGCCCTGCCATGGCGCATTGCGGGTCTGCTGGTTCCTGCGCCCCCTGACCGGGCAGGCGCAGGCGAAGAGGGAATGCGCCAGGGCCCCGGCCCCAAGCGCAGCCGCCCCCGCGACCGTGACCGGAGTGGTCGCCCAATGCCACTGGCCCATCGGGGCCGGGAAGGCGGGCCACCGCCGCGACGCCGCAAGGCGCGCGGGCTCCGCAAGCCGGGAGACCTGCCAGCGACGCGACGTTGACCGGACGGGGTGTTCTGGTCGCGGGTCCGGCCTGGCGCCTTTCCCGTCGGCTCCCCGTCCCGAAAGAAAGGGTGCAAGCCGATGGCCGTTCACGGCATTTCCTCCCGCCCCCGGTGCGCGCGATGAGCGCGGACGGCGGCAACCCTGCGGCCATGGCGGCCCCTGCAGGCGCGTCCCGGGGCGCGCCCGCGGCCGAACTGCTGGTCTGCGCCACCTGCCGGCAGGCCGAGGCGCCGCCCGACCTCATGGACGGCGATCTGCGCCCGGGGGCCCGTTTGCACGCCGCGCTGCGCGAGGCGGACCTGCCCGAGGGGCTGCAGCTTCGCCTGGTCGAATGCCTCTCGAACTGCCGCCGCGGCTGCTCGGTCGCGCTGCGGGCGCCGGGCAAATGGACCTATGTCTACGGCAACCTCTCGCCCGCCGCCGATCACGTCGAAGCGATCCGCGACGGCGCGGCGCGCTACCTGGCCAGCGCCGACGGGCTGGTGCCCTGGCGCGAACGCCCCGAACATTTCCGCAAGAACTGCATCGCCCGCATTCCCCCCCTGGACCAGGAGCCCACGGATGTCTGACCTCGCCAAACTGCCCGTCACCGTCATCACCGGCTTTCTCGGGGCCGGCAAGACCACCCTCATTCGCCAGTTGATGCAGAACCCCGGCGGCAAGCGCCTGGCGGTGATCGTCAACGAGTTCGGCGATGTCGGCGTCGACGGCGAGATCCTGAAAAGCTGCGCCATCCCCGACTGCCCGGCCGAAAACATCCTGGAGCTGGCCAACGGCTGCATCTGCTGCACCGTGGCCGATGATTTCATCCCGACGATCGAAA
>JBPEXR010000374.1:0-5284 GCA_052031355.1 Paracoccaceae bacterium | reverse complement strand
TGAAGGTCGGCGACGGCCTGGCCGAGGGCACCGACCTGGGCCCGCTGATCAACGGCGACGCGATCGAGAAGGTGCAGGAGCATATCGCCGACGCCAAGAAGAAGGGCGCCAAGGTCATCCTGGGCGGCGAGGCGGACAAGATGGCCGGCAACTTCTTCCAGCCGACCATCGTCACCGGCGCGACCAAGGACATGCTCTTTTCCACCGACGAGACCTTCGGCCCGCTGGCCCCGCTGTTCCGCTTCAAGGACGAGGACGAGGTGATCGAGCTGGCGAACGACACGATCTTCGGCCTGGCCTCCTACTTCTACGCCAAGGACCTCAGCCGCGTGTGGAAGGTCGCCGAGGCGCTGGAGTATGGCATCGTCGGGGTGAACACCGGCATCATCTCCACCGAAGTTGCGCCCTTCGGCGGGGTCAAGCAATCGGGCCTGGGCCGCGAGGGCAGCCACCACGGCATCGATGATTTCGTCGAGATGAAATACGTCTGCCTGTCGATCTGACCGGCGCGGACCGAAGGACCAGATCGAAGGGGGCGGCACCGCAAGGGCCGCCCCCTTTGGCATGTGTCAGCCGATCTTCAGCACGATCTTCCCGGTATGGGCCGAGCTTTCCATCCGCTCGTGCGCCTGGGAGGCTTGCTCCAGCCGGTATTCGCTGTCGATCACCGGGCCGACGGTCCCGGCCTCCAGCAGCGGCCAGACGTGCTGCTTGAGGGCGCGCGCGATCTCGGCCTTGGCGGCATCGCTTTGCGGGCGCAGGGTGGAGCCGGTGATCGTCAGCCGGCGGGTCATCACCTGGGCGAAGTTGATCTCGGCCTTGGGGCCTTGCAGGAAGGCGATCTGCACCAGCCGCCCGTCATCGGCCAGCGCCTTGATGTTGCGGGCGATGTAATCGCCCCCCACCATGTCGAGGATCAGGTTCGCGCCGCCGGCCTCGCGCAGCACCTCGACGAAGTCCTTGTCGCGGTAGTTGATCGCCACCTCGGCGCCCAGCTTGCGGCAGGTCTCGCATTTCTGAGCGGTGCCGGCGGTGGCGAAGACGCGGGCGCCGAAGGCATGCGCCAGCTGGATCGCCGTGGTCCCGATACCGGAAGAGCCGCCATGCACCAGGAAGCGCTCGCCCGGCCGCAGATCGCCGCGGTCGAAGACGTTGGTCCAGACGGTGAAGAAGGTCTCCGGCAGGCAGGCGGCCTCGCGCAGGGAAAGACCCTTGGGGACCGGCAGGCAATGGGCGGCGGGGGTGGCGACATATTCGGCGTAGCCGCCGCCGGGCAGAAGCGCGCAGACCTGCTGGCCGACCTCGATGCCCGAGACGCCCGCGCCCACCGCGACCACCTCGCCCGCGCCCTCCAGCCCGGGCAGGTCCGAGGCGCCGGGCGGCGGCGCATAGGCGCCCGCACGCTGCAGCGCGTCGGGCCGGTTCACCCCGGCATAGGCCAGGCGGATCAGCACCTGGTCCGGGCCCGGCTCGGGCACCGGGCGCTGGACCGGCTCCAGCACCTCCGGCCCGCCGGGCTTGGCAATCTCGATGGCGCGCATGGTCTGGGCCATTCTCACTTCCCCCTCGTTCTGTCCCTGTGGTGTCCTGTGCCGGGCCGCCCCCTCAGCGCCCGCCCCAGCGGCCGGGCATCCCCGGCGCGCCGCCGCGGCGCGGGGCGCGCAACTGGCCCAGCAGCCAGGCGGGCCCGGCGAAGAGCCCGCGCAGCGCCGCGTTCCCCTCGACCTGGGCCTTGGCCTTTTCGAACTGCATGACGTTCTCGATGCGGCGGTCGAGAAACTCCCAGGTCTCGTGGTGGTCGGGCGAATCGTCCCCCAGCCAGTAGAGCACCGTCGCCGCATGCACGCCCGACAGCGTCGCCCGCTTGGAGTACCAGTTGTAATCCTCGGAGGTATCGCCAAGGGCGGTCCAGATGTGGTCCGCCGTTTCCCACAGCAGGCGCGCGCCCTCGGGGGCGTGGTGGGGCAGGGCGAAGAAGGCGGTGGCGCGGCGCAGCGCCTCCTTGTCCTCGACCGCCTCCAGGCGGAAGCGCAGGGCGGCGGCGATGCGGTCGCGGAAGCGCATCTCAGACAGGTCGGCCTCGGCCAGCCGTTGCAGCATGGCCGCGTCGCCCCGGCGGTGGAAGGCGACCGCCAGATCGACGGCCCCGCGCGGCGCGGCGGCGCGCGCCAGGGCCGGGTCGGCCCCGGTGTCGGCGATGGCCGCGCGGAAGCTTGTCTCTGACCAGCCGTCGAAGGGCACATGCATCAGCGCGGCGTCCAGCAGTCGCTCCAGCAGCGCCGCCTGCGCGCTGCCCGCGCTTCCCGCGGCCGCGCCGGGGCCCGGGCCACCTGCGCCGTTGTCCTGGCTGGTTGCGGTTTCGCCTGCCTCGTTCATCCTCGCCCCTCTTTCGTCCGGTTTGGACCACTTGCCACGGGTGCACCGCGCACCGAAAGCCCGCCCGCCCGCATCGCGCGCGGGGGTGCTGGACAAGTTAGTCCGGGGTTGTTATATGGCCACTTCCTGCAAGTTCCGAAACTTTAACCTAGAAAGGTGGTGACAACCACATGCAGGTCAGTGTTCGCGACAACAATGTCGATCAGGCGCTCCGTGCCCTGAAAAAGAAGCTGCAGCGCGAAGGCGTGTTCCGCGAAATGAAGCTCAAGCAACATTTCGAGAAGCCGTCCGAGAAGAAAGCGCGCGAGAAGGCTGAAGCGATCCGCCGCGCCCGTAAGCTGGCGCGCAAGAAAGCACAGCGCGAAGGCCTTCTCTAAGGCTGACGCCCGGCCGCATCGCGGTTTTGCGCACGAAGTTGACCCCCGCGGCCCCGCCTCGGGGGTTTTTCGTGGGCTAGGGGAGGTAACGCGCGGGCAAGGCCCCGCGCGGGCAAGCAGAAAGACGGGGACGGATGAAACGTCAAATCGAACATGGGCTGATGGGCGCGCTGACGGTCGTGATGATCGCGGCGACCTGGTGGGCGCTGACAGACAAGCGCTTCTTCGCAAGCACCTTCGCGGCCGAGGACAACGTCGTGGAATACGGCACGGCGATCTTCCTGCTGCTGTCGGCCGGCCTTTTCGCCTGGCGCGCGCTGCGCCTTGCGGGTGTGCGCGGCGCGGGCTTCGTGGCGGCGACGCTGGTCTACGCGGCGCTTTTCTTCTTCGCGGGGGGCGAGGAGGTTTCCTGGGGGCAGCGGATCCTGGGGGTCGAAAGCTCGGAATTCTTCCAGCAGAACAACGACCAGGGCGAGATCACGCTGCACAACCTGGTGGTCGGCGGCGTGAAGCTGGACGAGGTGCTCTTCGGCCCGGTGCTGTCGGTGGTGATCCTCAGCTACCTGCTGGGGCTGCCCTTCGCCTGGGCGCGCTGGGGCTGGGCGCAGGCCCTGGTGGCCCGGCTGGCCATCCCCGTGCCGCGGCCGCGCCATGCGCTGGCGACGCTGCTGGTCACCCTGCTGATCGGCCTGCTGGACGCCAGCCGCAAGTGGGAGGTTTACGAGCTGGCCTTTGCCCTCATCACCCTGGCGATCTTCCTGAACCCGCGGAACGAACGGCTCTACGCCCGCGCCGGCTGAGGCCCGTGCCGAGCCTGCGCCGGCTGGGGCCGGCCTACGCCATGGCCGGCTGAGGCCGGCCTTACGCCATGGCCGGCTGACGCGCGTCCTCCAGGATCATCTGGGCGGCTTTCTCGGCCACCATGATGGTCGGCGCGTTGGTGTTGCCCGACGGGATCGTCGGCATGACCGAGGCATCGGCCACCCGCAGCCCAGCAACGCCGCGCAGCCGCAGCCGGGCGTCGAGGGGCGCCTCATCTTCGGCCCCCATGCGCACGGTGCCGACGGGATGGAAGATCGTCGTGCCGATGTCGCCGGCGGCGCGGGCCAGCTCCTCCTCCGTGGTCAGATGGGCGCCGGGGCGCAGCTCTTCGGGGCGGAAACGCGCCATGGGCGCCTGCGCCATGATGCGCCGGGTCAGGCGAATCGCCGCCGCGGCGGTGGCCCGGTCGCCCTCGGTCGACAGGTAGTTCGGCGCGATGCGGGGCTTCGCGGTCGGATCGGCGCTGGTGATCGTGACGCTGCCGCGACTTTCGGGCCGCAGGTGGCAGACCGATGCGGTGATCGCCGGGAAATCGTGCAGCGGCTCGCCGAAGGCGTCGAGGGACAGCGGCTGGACGTGGTATTCCAGGTCCGCCGTCGCAAGCCCGGGGCGCGAGCGGGCGAAAGCGCCCAGCTGCGATGGGGCCATCGACATCGGCCCGCTGCGCCGCCAGGCGTATTCCAGCCCGATCATCGCCTTGCCCCACAGCGTCGCGGCCATGGTGTTCAGCGTCTTGGCGCCGGTCAGCCGCCAGGCGCAGCGCAGTTGCAGGTGGTCCTGCAGGTTGGCCCCCACCTCGGGCATGTCGCGCAGCGGGGTGATGCCGTGCGCGCGCAGCAGGTCCGCCGGGCCAAGGCCCGACAGCTGCAGCAGCTGCGGCGAGCCGATGGCCCCGGCCGAGAGGATCACCTCCGCCCCCGCGCGGGCGATGTGCCGCGTGCCCTGGCGGTCGTATTCGACCCCCACGGCGCGGCCGCCTTCGATCACCAGCCGCCGGGCCTGGGCATGGGTCTCCACCTTCAGCCCCGGCGCGCGGGCGCTGCGCAGGAAGGCGCGGGCGGTGTTCATCCGCCAGCCGCGCTTCTGGTTGACGCGGAAGTAGCCGACGCCCTCGTTGTCGCCGGTGTTGAAATCCTCGGTCGCGGGCAGGCCCTCGGCCACGGCGGCGTCGCGCCAGGCGTCCAGCACCTCCCAGTGCAGGCGCTGGTTCTCGACCCGCCATTCGCCGCCCGCGCCGTGATGCTCGGAAGGGCCGTCGACGTAATCCTCGGACTTCTTGAAGAGGGGCAGAACGTCGTCCCAGCCCCAGCCGGGCAGGCCGCGCTGGCGCCAGCCGTCGTAGTCGGCCGCCTGGCCGCGGACGTAGAGCATCCCGTTGATCGAGGAGCAGCCCCCCAGAACCTTGCCGCGCGGGTAGAGCAGGCTGCGCCCGTTCAGCCCCGCCTCGGCCTCGGTCCGGAAGCACCAGTCGGTGCGCGGGTTGCCGATGCAGTAAAGGTAGCCCATCGGGATGTGCACCCAGTGGTAGGCGTCCGATCCGCCGGCCTCCAGCAGCAGCACCCGGTGGCCGGCCTCGCCCAGCCGCTTGGCGAGCACGCAACCGGCGCTGCCGGCGCCGACGATGATGTAATCGAAGTCCATGGGCCCCTCCCTGGCGCCAGATTAGTCGGCGCGCCGGGGGGCGCAAGGCGAAGGCGGGCCAGACGAAC
>JBPEXR010000373.1:0-1946 GCA_052031355.1 Paracoccaceae bacterium | reverse complement strand
AAAGCAACAGTCGGTTCCTGCAATTGTCGGCCGGGCAGCGCCCCCTACCGGCCCCTTCCAGCCCCGACCGGCCCCGCGCTCAGAGCGTCGCGTTCACCGCCCCGCCGTCCAGCAGCAGGTTCTGCCCCACGATGAAGCCCGCATGCTGGCTGCACAGGAAGGCGCAGGCCGCGCCGAATTCCGCCGCGGTGCCATAGCGGCCGGCGGGGATGGTGCCCTGCCGCTGCTTGCGCGCTTCCTCGCGGCTGATCCCCTCGCGCTCGGCCACGCCCCCGTCGAGGGCGGTCGCGCGGTCGGTGTCGTGGATGCCGGGCAGCAGGTTGTTGATCGTCACGCCCTTGCCGGCCACCTGGCGCGCGGTCCCGGCGACATAGCCCGTCAGCCCCGCCCGGGCCGAGTTCGACAGCCCCAGCACCGGGATCGGCGACTTGACCGATTGCGAGGTGATGTTGACGACGCGGCCCCAGCCGCGCTCCATCATCCCCGGCAGCAGCGCCTTCATCAGGGCGATCGGCGTCAGCATGTTGGCGTCCAGCGCCTTGATGAAATCCTCCCGGTCCCAGTCGGTCCACATGCCGGGGGGCGGGCCGCCCGCGTTGGTCACCAGGATGTCGACCGTGCCCGCGGCCTCCAGCAGCTGCGCGCGGCCCTCCTCGGTGGTGACGTCGCAGGCGACGGTGGTCACCTCCACCCCGAAGCGGCTGCGAATGTCCTCGGCCGCCGCCTCCAGCGCCTCGGCGCCGCGGGCGTTCATCACCAGGGTGCAGCCGGCCTCGGCCAGCGCCTCGGCACAGCCGCGGCCCAGGCCCTTGCTGCTGGCGCAGACCAGCGCGCGCTTGCCGGAAATTCCAAGATCCATCGTTCGTCCTCCTCAAGGCTTTGGAGGGCAGATAACACCGCCGCGCGCCGCTTTGCCAGAGGCGCCGGGTCAGTCGGCCTCGGAGGGCACGGCGAAGACCTGGCCGGGGTAGATCAGGTCCGGGTCGCGGATCTTGTCGCGGTTCGCCTCGAAGACGCGGACGTAGAGGATGCCCTCGCCGTAATTGTCGCGCGCGATGGCCCAGAGGGTAGAGCCGGGCTGAACGGTCACCTGCTGCACCCGCGGGGCCGCTCCCGCCGTTCCGGTCACCGCGTCGCCGTCCACCGCGCCCGAAGCGGAGGCGGCGCTGGAGGCTGTGGCCTCGCCGCCCGCCTGCCCGGACTGACCTGTCTGCCCCGTCTGCCCGGCTTGGCCTGCCTGCGCGGCCTGTTCGGCCTGGGCGGTCTGGGCAGCTTCGGCCTCCTGCGCTGCCTGCGCGGCGCCGGCCGCGGCGGCGATCTCCCGCGCCTCGCGCTTGAAGGGCGTCTCCACCCGGCTCACCACCGCACCGTCGGCGCCGATCTGGTCGACCCGCAGCGTGTAGATGCCGGTATCGACCTGCGGCAGGTCCACGCGCCAGTTGCCCGTGGGGCTGATCCGCGAGGTGGTGACCGGCGCATTGTCGAGGTAGATGCGCACGAAGCCCGGCTCGGCCGCGCGCGCGCCGCGCCCGGCCAGCGCGACCTCGCCTTCCTCGGTGTAGCTGATGGAATCGAGCGCGACCTCGGACATGACCTCCGGCGCGCCGCCCGATTGCAGCACCTGCACCCCCTCGGCGGTGGACAGAAGGACCGCCGGCACGTTCGATCCGCCCTCGGCCGGGGTGGCCTCGCCCGTGCTGGCCTCGGCATCCGACGTATCGCCGCCTTCGTTCGTCGTATCGGCCACCGCCACCTGCGGGGCCTCGGGCGATGCGGCACTTTCGGGCGCTGTCGGCGCGGCGGGCGCGGCGGGCGCGGTGGGCGCCTGCGCGGCCTCTGTGGGCGCTTGTACTTCGCTGTCCCCGGACGCGGCCGCTTCAACGGCTTCCGCTTGCTGCGGTTCCGCCTGCCCGGCCTCGGCGACGACCGTCGCCTCGGCCTCGTCC
>JBPEXR010000372.1:0-3751 GCA_052031355.1 Paracoccaceae bacterium | reverse complement strand
ACTTCCGAGACCAGCACCCCGGCGTTCCCGGCGATCAGGCGGCCCGGCTCGATCTCGATCTCGCAGCCCAGATCGCCCACTTCCTCGCGCACCACCTCGCCGTATTGCAGCGGCAGCGGGGGCGCGGCGTTGTTCGTCTCGTAGGGGATGCCCAGCCCGCCGCCCAGGTCCAGGCGGCTGATCTGGTGGCCATCGGCGCGCAGCTGGCGCGTCAGTTCGGCCACCTTGCGGTAGGCCTGGCGGAACGGCTCCAGGTCGGTCAGCTGGCTGCCGATATGCACGTCCACGCCGACGACGCGCAGCCCCGGCAGGGCGGCGGCCTTGGCATAGACCTCGCGCGCGCGGGCGATGGGAATGCCGAACTTGTTCTCGCTTTTGCCGGTGGCGATCTTGGCGTGGGTGCGGGCGTCGACGTCCGGGTTGACGCGGATGGCGATGGGCGTCTCCACCCCCATTTCGGCGGCGATCTGCGACAGACGCTCCAGCTCCGGCTCGGATTCGACGTTGAACTGGCGCACGCCGCCTTCCAGCGCGGCGCGGATCTCGGCCGCGGTCTTGCCGACACCGGAGAAGACGATGCGCGAGGCCGGAACGCCGGCGGCGCGGGCGCGGGCGTATTCCCCGCCCGAGACCACGTCCATCCCCGCGCCCAGCGCGGCCAGCGTCTTCAGGATGGCCTGGTTGCTGTTCGCCTTGACCGCGAAACAGACGAGGTGGTCCAGCCCGCGGAGCGCCTCCTCGAAGAGGTGGAAATGCCGGGTCAGCGTGGCGCTGCTGTAGCAGTAGAACGGCGTGCCCACCGCCGCGGCGATCTCGCGCAGCGGCACGTCCTCGGCATGCAACCCGCCGTCCCGATAAAGAAAATGGTCCATCGCCCGTCCCCTGTCCTGCGCGCCCGCCGCTGGTCATAGCAGACGCGCGGGCCGATTCAATCGCGCCGGTCGGGGGCGCCGCACGCCGCGGCCGCGCGGCACGAAGCGCCGTGCATTTTGACAATCTGGGATAGCAGATGAACGGATAATTTCCCGTGCGCGCCACAAATATGTCCGATTCCGCCGGGATATTGGGCCGTAACCGACCGATAAGCCGCCCGTGCGAGGTCACGAAGGCATAGAAAAAGTGGCCCGGCCACGAAGGAGCGACGCGTGAGAATCCTGGCAGTAGACGACGATTCGTTCGCCCTCGAACTTCTGACGGAAACGCTGCGCGCGGCCGGCTATACCGATATCACGACCGCCAGTTCGGGGCGCGGCGCGCTGGAGGCGATCGCCGCCGCCGAGGTGCCCTTCGACAGCTTCCTGCTGGACATCCAGATGCCCGGCATGGACGGGATCGAGCTGTGCGGCCTGGTGCGCAAGATGGAGGCCTACCGCGAGGCGCCGATCATCATGATCACCGCCGTCACCGACATCGGACATATCGACGCCGCCTTCGCCGCCGGGGCGCTGGACTACGTCACCAAGCCCTTCAACCCGCTGGAGCTGGGCGTCCGGGTCGGCATCGCCGCCCGGCTGATCCGTGAGCAGAAGAACGCCTTCAATTCCGCCTGCGCGATGCATTCGCTGCAGTCCAAGGTCGAAGGCGTGCTGGAGTTCGCCTTCGAAGAGCCGATCACCATCGACGACATCCCCGGCATGGTGAACCGCCTGGCGATGGAGAACTACCTGCTGAAGCTGAGCCAGGCGAAGGCCTTCATGTCCACCGCCGTGGCCATCAGCATCGACGGGTTCGAGCAGATCTACGCCCGCGCCACCCCGTCGGAGGCCTATTTCGTGCTCGCCGACGTGGCCGACGCCATCGCCGAGAACTTCGTGCACACAGACTTCCTGATGACCTACTGCGGCAGCGGCACCTTCGTCTGCGTCATGCGCCGCGGTGACATGATGCAGCACGAGGAGCTGGAAAACCTGGTGCAATGCCTGGTCGACGAGATGGACCCCTCCTACGACGACGGCGAATCCTGCAACGTCCGCGTCACCGTGGGCGCCCCGGCGGGCGTCTCGCTGTGGTCGGCGCGCACCCCGCTGGCGCTGATGGAAGCGGCCATCGACGCGCTGGACGAGCGCCGCGCCGAACGGCGCAAGAAGGCAGTCGTCGGCGAGAAACCCAAGCCCAGCGCCTTCGGCGGTGTGGCCATGATGCGGACCGGATAAGACCATGAGCGTTATGTTGGATCCCACCCCGAGCGCGCAATCGCAGCTGGACGAGGCTATCGCCCGCCTGCGCGACAAGTTCGTCGCCGAGATGCCCGAGCGGCTGGACCGGCTGGACGGGCTGATGTGGAACATCGAGCACGGCGTCGAGCCGCTGAAGGCGGCCATGGCGGTGCGCGACGAATCCCACAAGCTGGCCGGCATCTCCAAGCCCCTGGGCTTCACCGAGGTGGGCGAGCTGGCCTTCAACGTGGAATGCACCCTCAACGAGGCGCTGAAGGCCGAGGGGCGCCCCCTGCCCCAGCAGGCGATCGGCGCCATCGACCAGTTGCTGGACGCGCTGGACAAGGTGGTGGTAACCAGCACCGCCGCCGCCGGTTGAACCGGGCACACATTCCCAGGAAACAGGCTCGAACACGGCCCAACTGACGCCCGGCGCCCCAGCGGAGGCCGGGCGTTGCGATTCCGGGATGTGTCACTGTTTCAGCTTGAAACCCCGAGGATCCGCGAAAACGACGCCCGATGTGCCGCTTTCGGGCCAAGCGGGCCTGACTCGCCCCGAAACGCCCGTGGCGCGGCCGATCAGCCGCGCTCGCCGTTATTGGAAGGGGAATGGGGGAATGAGCGCGGCCCGCGCCTCACCGGCTGCCGGTGGGCTGGCGCGCCAGCGGGGGCTCAGACCTTGGCGGCGTGCTCCGACCAGGCGGCGCGCAGCTGGTCGCATAGTGTCATCGGGTCGAAGGGCTTGGTGATGACGGCGATGGCCCCGGCGTCGAGCAGGGCCCGCGTCTCGTGGTCCTGCGCCTTGGCGGTGACATAGATCACCGGCACGTCGGCCAGGCCCGGAAGCTCGCGCAGCTTCTCGCAGGTCTCGACGCCGCCCATCCCGGGCATCATCACGTCCAGCAGGAACAGGTCGGGCGCGAAGTCCGCGGCATTCTCCAGCGCGTCGGGGCCGTTGGAATGCTGCTGTACGGTGAACCCGCCCACGGCTTCCAGCGCCATGCGCGTGATCACGCGGATATCGTCGTCGTCATCGACGTGAAGGACTTTGTTAAGTTCGGTCATGCACTGGTCGCTTCGATTCACTTTGCCTGGGGGGCCGGAAAACGCGGCGCTGCCTCGGTCGCGCGTCGATGGCTGTTCGGTCACTCCGCCGCAATCTGGGATGGATCGTCGGGGAGCGTGGCGTCATTCTCCCTGCCGGTCTTGGGAAGGTCAACGAAAAAGGTCGATCCGCCGCCTTCGCGATTCTCGAAGTCGATGCGGCCCTCGTGATGCTCGACGATCTTCTTGCTGATCGTCAGGCCCAGGCCGGTGCCCTTGCGCTTGTGCTGGGCGTCGTTGTCGATCTGCGAGAAGGTCTGGAACACCAGGTGGCGCAGTTTCTCGGGGATGCCGGGGCCGCGGTCGCTGACGGCGATGCGCCAGTGGCTGTCCTGGTCGAGCAGCGCCACTTCCACCTCCGCCCCCTCGGGCGAGAACTTGGCCGCGTTGGACATCAGGTTCGACATCACCTGCATCATCCGGTCGGGATGGGCCAGAACCTCGGCCTGGTTCTCCAGCCCGCGGGTGACGAAGCGAACGCCCACCTCCTC
>JBPEXR010000371.1:0-2296 GCA_052031355.1 Paracoccaceae bacterium | reverse complement strand
TCCGCATCGTTCTGGCGCAGGACCTGACGCTGCCGCTGGGCGGCGAGGCGGGCGCGCTGGCACAGGCCTTCGCCGGGGTCGCCAGCCATGTCCCCGAAGGCGAGATGGCCGCGCGCCGGGACGATCTGCTGTCGTTCTTCCATGACCGCCTGAAGGTCCACCTGAAGGCCGAGGGCATTCGCCACGATGTCATCGACGCCTGCCTCGCCCATCCCGGCGCGGACGACCTGGCGCTTCTGGCCGCCCGGGCCGAGGCGCTGGCCGGCTTCCTGAAGACCGAAGACGGGGAGAACCTGCTGCAGGGCTTCCGCCGCGCCAACAACATCCTGACCCAGGCCGAGGAACGGGACGGGGTGGAATATTCCTTCGGGGCCGACGCGAAGTTCGCCGAAACCGAGGAAGAGCGCGCGCTTTTCGCCGCGCTGCAGGACGCCGGGCCGAAGATCGACGCCGCGCTGGGCGCGCAGGACTTCGCCGCCGCCATGGGCGCCATGGCCGGGCTGCGCGGCCCGGTGGACGCCTTCTTCGAGGCGGTGCAGGTCAACACCGACAGCGAGGTGCTGCGCCGCAACCGCCTGAACCTGCTCAGCGAGATCCGCGCCATGTGCAACCGCGTGGCCGATCTGTCGCGCGTCGAAGGCTAGGGCGGGGCCGGGCGGTGCCGCTGCCGCGCCCCGGGGCCGCCCGCCCGACGCTTTCGCTTGTGCGGCGGGGCGATCCTCTTATCCTCCGCGACATGGAGAACGCCCGTGCCGCATGACGACAGCATCACGCTGGTCACCCCCACCGCGCCGATCACGCCTGCGCGCCACGGCGGGCGGGCGAAGTGCCTGCAGCGCCTGGTGCGGCTGGAGCTGCCGGTGCCGCGCACCGTCGCGCTGTCCTTCGACGCGGTGCACGGCATCG
The DNA here is from genome assembly GCA_052031355.1 of Paracoccaceae bacterium. Lineage (GTDB taxonomy): Bacteria > Pseudomonadota > Alphaproteobacteria > Rhodobacterales > Rhodobacteraceae > JBPEXR01. The sequence continues at coordinate 1,390 of JBPEXR010000371.1, read as the reverse complement.
CTTCTGGCCAGATGCCTGACATCGGCGCCATCCTGGCGCAGTTCGACCCCGGCGCGCTGCTCTGCGTGCGCCCCTCGTCCGAGGACCCGGATTGGGGCGGGCCGGGCGCGATCCTGAACATCGGGATGAACGACGCACGCTGCGCGGAGCTGGCGCAATCACTGGGCGAGGCCGCGGCCGCCGCCCTCTACATGCGCTTCGTGCAGGCCTATTCGGTCCATGTCGCCCGGCTGGACCCGGACCTCTTCGACCCGATCTGCGAGGGCGGGCAGGCCGGGCTGCAAGCCGCCCTGCGCGCCTACGAGGACGAGGCCGAGGAGCCCTTCCCCCAGGACCCGGCGGTGCAACTGGCCGAAGTTCTGCGCTCCATGGCGCGGGCCTGGGAGGGGACGACCGCGCGCCTGCTGCGCCAGGCCAAGGGCGCGCCGGCGGACGCCGGGCTGGGGCTGGTGGTGCAGACCATGGCCTTCGGGCTGGGCCGCGGGGAATGCGGCTCGGGCGTGCTGCAGCTGGTCGACGGGCAGACCGGCCAGCCGCGGATCACCGGGCGCTACCTGCGGCAAAGCCAGGGGCGCGAGGCGCTGGACCACGGCGCCGGGGCGCTTTACCTGACGCGCGACGCGCGCGGCCCCTCGCTGGAGGAGGTGGCGCCGGAGATCTTCGACGCGCTCAAGGACCAGGCCGCCCTGATGCGCCGCCGCCTGCGCGAGGAGATGCAGATCGAGTTCACCATCGAGGATGGGCGGCTTTTCATCCTGGACGGCGTGCGGGTGCAACGCTCGGGCCGGGCGGCGGTCGCCATCGCCGTGGCCCTGGCCGAGGACGGGATCATCCCGCGCGAGGAGGCCCTGATGCGGGTCGAGCCGCGGGCGCTGAACGAGCTGCTGCACCGCCAGGTGGACCCGCGCGCCCGGCGCGACCGCATCGCCACCGGCGTCGCCGCCAGCCCCGGCGCCGCCACCGGGCGCATCGTCTTTTCCGCCGCCGCCGCCCAGGCCAGCGCCGCCCGCGGCGAGGCCTGCGTGCTGGTCCGGCGCGAGACCAAGCCCGAGGACATTCGCGGCATGCATGCCGCCAGCGCGGTGCTGACCGAACGCGGCGGCATGACCAGCCACGCCGCGGTGATCGGCCGCGGGCTGGGCCTGCCCTGCGTCGTCGGCGCCTCCGAGCTGCGCTTCCAGACCCGCAAGAAGCTGCTGCTGGCCCCCGACGGGCGGGAGTTCCGCGAAGGCGACGTGCTGACGATCGACGGCTCCTCGGGCGAGGTGCTGGCGGGCGAGCCGGCCATGGTGGAGGCGGCGCTCGACGAAAGTTTCCGCACGCTGCTGGACTGGGCCGACGCGGCGCGCGACATCGACATCCGCGCCAATGCCGACACCCCGGCCGATGC
>JBPEXR010000370.1:0-3431 GCA_052031355.1 Paracoccaceae bacterium | reverse complement strand
CCACCTGGGCATAGCCGCCGCCCGCCGCGCCGCCCTTCATCCCGAAGCAGGGGCCGAGGCTGGCCTCGCGGATGCAGATCGCGGCCTTCTTGCCGATGGCGTTCAGCCCGTCGCCCAGGCCCACGGTCGTGGTGGTCTTGCCCTCGCCCGCCGGGGTCGGGTTGATCGCGGTGACGAGGATCAGCTTGCCGTCCGGGCGATCGCCCAGGCTTTCGATGAAGGGTTGTCCGACCTTGGCCTTGTCGTGCCCATAGGGCAGCAGATGCTCGGCAGGGATGCCCAGCGCGGCGCCGATATCCTGGATCGGCTTCTTGTTCGCGGCGCGGGCAATCTCGATGTCGGACTTGTGGCTCATGCCTTCCTCCCTTGGCGGGGACGCGGCGGCGCCCCGGTTCCTCGCCTTCCGCTATAGCGGGTTCGCGGCAGGCGGCGCACCCCGTTTCCGACTTTTCCTGTCGTGACTGCGGCCTCTTGGCGGGCGGGCGCGGGGCGCGGCGGCCTAGCCGGCGGGGCGGCCCGCGCCGGGCGCCGCGTCCTCTGCCTCGGCCAGCGCAGGGGGCGTGGTGGGCGTGGCGGGCGCGGCAGGCGTGGCGGGCGGGCGCGCACGGGTGGCGGGCTGGGCCGCGGCGCGGGCGGCCTCGGCATGGGCCCATGCGGGCTGGTCGGGGATGAAGAGGCGCAGCCGGTCCCCGAGGCACAGCGCGCCGGCGCGCTCCACCGCCGCGGTGACGCCGCGCCGCCCTTCGGCCGCCGCCTTGAAGGCGCGGCCGCGGCCCGGGGCGCAGGCCTCGATCAGCTTGGCGGGCAGGTTGCAGGGGCGGTTCTCCATATCGACCATCAGCGTCGCACCGCTGGGCGCCTGCAGGCGCGCAGCGGGCGGCAGGCGGCTGAAATCCGGCAGGCCGGAGACGACGATGTTCGCCCCCAGCAGGCCCGGGTCCAGCGCGCGCAGCCCCATGGCGGCGGCGATCTGGGCCAGTTCCTCGGCCGAAAGGATCGACAGCTGGCGCATGTTCAGGATCGGCGTGCCGCGCGGGTGCAGGTGCGAGACACGGCTGCAGGCGGGGCGGGCGATGCCGCCGTGGCTTTCGCCCTCGGCCCCCGCGAGGGTCAGGTCCAGCGCATGGCAGGGCGCGGCCGCCAGGCTGGCGGCGCGGTCGCGCACGGTGCCCAGCCAGGTCACCCGCGCGGTGAATGTCGTGCCGATCAGCGCTGGCATGGGCCCTCCCCTCGGTCGCCGTGGACCGGGCCAGAATGCCCGCTTGGCCCGCGCGCCTCAACCGGGGCGGCGCAGCGTCATGAAAAGCCGGCGGAAGGGCAACAGCACGCCGCCGGCGGGCGTGTGCGGGTAATGCGCCTCGATCGCCGCGTCATAGGCGCGGCGCAGTGCCTCGGCCGCCCCGGGATCGAGCGCCGCCAGGATCGGCCTTGCATAGGTCGCCTCGGAGAAAAGACGCACCGGGTGGCCGTCGTCCGCCGCGGGCAGCCACTGGTGGTAGACCGTCTCCCACAGATCGAGCGTGCCAAGCGGCGCCAGCCAGCGGTGATATTCCCCCGGCGCGGCGATCCCGGGCAGGCGCAGCCCCTCCAGCAGGCGGGGGTGGTGGCGGGCTGCAAGCTCCCGCCACATTCGGTGCGAGGGGGCCTCCTCCTGCCCCGGCACCTGCACCGCCAGCACCCCGCCGGGGGGCAGAAGCCCGGCCAGACGCGGCAGCAGCGCGCCATGGTCCGGCACCCAGTTGAGCGCGGCGTTCGAGAAGATCAGCGCGGGCGGCGAAGGCGGGGACCATTCGGCAAGATCAGCCTCGACCAGGCTGTCGTAGACGCCGGTGGCGCGGGCGCGGTCCAGCATGGCCGGGGCGTGATCGACGCCGATCAGCGGCCGCCCGAGACGGGCGAGCGCCGGGCCCACCGCCCCGCTGCCGCAGCCCAGATCGACAATGGCGCCGGGCCCCAGCGGCGGCAAGGCAGAGAGCAGGTCCAGCGCCGGGCGCAAACGCAAATCCCGGAACCTGTCATAGGCCCCGGGATTCCATTCGCGGTTCGTATCAATGCTCACGCGCGCAGGCTCAGGCGCTGGGTTCAGGCTCCAGCCCGCCCTTGCCGGGCTTTGCGCGCGGCTTGGTCTTGGGGATGGCGGCGAAGCTGGGCGTTTCCTCGGCCCCGTCAGGGCCGCCCTCGTCGTCGCCCGCCTGGGGCGGCTCGCCGCGGATCACGCGCTTGATCTCCTCGCCCGTCAGGGTCTCGTACTCCAGCAGACCCTGGGCCAGACGCTCCCATTCCTCTTTCTTCTCGGTGAGGATCTTGAACGCGCGGTCATAAGCCTCGGAGATGAAGCGGTTCACCTCGTTCTCGATCAGCTCCTTGGTGTGGGCAGAGACCGACAGGCCCGCGGTATTGCCGGAATAGCCCTCGTGCGCCTCGGAGTAGTCGATGTTGCCGACCTTGTCGGACATCCCCCAGCGCAGCACCATGGCGCGGGCCAGGGCCGAGGCCTGCTGGATGTCGCCCGCCGGACCGTTGGAGACGTTCTCCTCGCCGTACTTGATGATCTCGGCCGCCTTGCCGGCCATGGTCATGGCGAGCTTTTCCTCGCACTCGGACTTGTGCCAGTTGAGGCGGTCGATCTCGGGCAGCGAGACGACCATGCCCAGCGCGCCGCCGCGCGGGATGATGGTCGCCTTGTAGACCGGGTCGCACTGCGGCAGCGACAGGCCGACGATGGCGTGCCCGGCCTCGTGGTAGGCGGTCTTTTCCTTCTGCTCGGGCGTCAGCACCATCGAGCGGCGCTCGGCCCCCATCATGACCTTGTCCTTGGCGTTGTCGAAATCCTCCATGGTCACGAAACGCCGGCCGACGCGGGCGGCCATCAGCGCCGCCTCGTTCACCAGGTTGGCCAGATCCGCGCCCGAGAAGCCGGGGGTGCCGCGGGCGATGATGCGCAGGTCCACGTCCGGGCCCAGCGGCGTCTTGCGGGCGTGCACGCCCAGGATCTTCTCGCGGCCCTTGATGTCGGGGTTCGGCACGGTGACCTGGCGGTCGAAGCGGCCCGGGCGCAGCAGCGCAGGGTCCAGCACGTCCTTGCGGTTGGTGGCGGCGATGATGATGACGCCCTCGTTCGCCTCGAAGCCGTCCATCTCGACCAGCAGCTGGTTCAGCGTCTGCTCGCGCTCGTCGTTGCCGCCGCCGTAGCCGGCGCCGCGGTTGCGGCCCACGGCGTCGATCTCGTCGATGAAGACGATGCAGGGGGCGTTCTTCTTCGCCTGCTCGAACATGTCGCGCACGCGGGAGGCGCCGACGCCGACGAACATCTCGACGAAGTCGGAACCGGAGATGGTGAAGAAGGGCACACCCGCCTCGCCCGCGATGGCACGGGCCAGAAGCGTCTTACCGGTGCCCGGAGGGCCGACCAGCAGCGCGCCCTTGGGGAT
>JBPEXR010000037.1:0-7377 GCA_052031355.1 Paracoccaceae bacterium | reverse complement strand
TGGCGCGCCGCGGTGATCGCGCTGGAGACCGCCGCCTCGGGCGCGCTGGACATCCGCTCGGTCGCGCTGCCGGGCTGGGTTCTCTACGCGATGCTGTCGGGCGGCTTCGCCCTCATGGGCCTGGAATTCCTGCGCCTGCTACTGCGCGGCGAGGGCTACGACGCCTCCGGCGCACAACATTGACCTGAAGGAGACGGCACGATGATGGCCTGGTATGCAGCGGGCGGCCTGATGGTCGGCGGGGTCTTGGTTCTGATGGGGCTGGGCCTGCCGGTGGCGCTGGCCTTCCTGGCGATCAACGTGCTGGGCGCGGTGCTTTTCCTGGGCGGCATGGCCGGGATCGACCAGCTGATCGCCAATGCCACCGATTCCGTCACCTCCTTCAGCCTGGTGCCGGTGCCGCTGTTCGTGCTGATGGGCGAGCTGCTGTTCCAGTCGGGCCTGGCGATGCGGGTCTTCGATGCGCTGGACAAATGCCTGGGCCGGGCGCGCGGGCGCCTCAGCTACATGACGGTGGCGGGCGGCACGCTCTTCGCCACGCTCTCGGGCTCGTCGATGGCGAACACGGCGATGCTGGGCACCACCCTGATGCCGGAGATGACACGCCGCGGCTACAAGGACGCGCTGGTCATGGGGCCGATCCTGGCCACCGGCAGCCTGGCGATGATCATCCCGCCCTCCAGCCTGGCGGTGCTGCTGGGCAGCCTGGCGCGCATCGACGTGGGCGCGCTGCTGATCGCCGGCGTGCTGCCGGGGCTGCTGCTGGCGGGGCTCTTCGTGCTGACCATCCGCCTGCTGATCGCCTTCGACCCCGACGCCGCGCCCAGCTATGCCGCCGAGGCCGCACCCTGGGGCGAGATCCTGCGCGCCATCGCCCGGGACATCCTGCCGATGGGGCTGGTCATCTTCTCGGTCATCGGGCTGATCCTGCTGGGCTGGGCAACGCCCACCGAAAGCGCCGCCTTCGGCGTGCTCTCGGTGCTGCTGCTCGCCGTCCTCTACCGCCGGCTCGACCTGCAGGTCCTGGTCAAGAGCCTGCGCGGCACGCTGTCGGTCTCGGCGATGATGCTGACGATCATCATCGGCTCGACCACCTTCGCGCAGCTCCTGGCCTTCTCCGGCGCCTCGCGCGGGATCATCGCCTGGGCCACGGGGTTCGAGGTCGACGGCCACGTCATGCTGTTCTTCATGCTGGTGGTGCTGCTGCTGATGGGCATGTTCATGGACCAGCTGTCGATCATGATGCTGACGCTGCCCATTTTCATGCCGCTGATCGCGCACTTCGGCTTCGACGCGGTCTGGTTCGGCGTCTTCATGCTGGTGGCGCTGGAGCTCAGCCTGGTGACGCCGCCCTTCGGCCTGCTGCTTTTCGTGATGCTGGGGGTGGCGCCACGAGGCACCACGCTGGGGCAGGTCGCCCGTTCGGTGCTGCCCTATATCGCCTGCACCTTCGTGCTGCTGGGGCTGCTGGTGCTGTTCCCGCAGCTCGCCACCTGGCTGCCGGGGCTGGAATAGGGGGACGCCATGCGCATCTGGTACCAAAGCTTCGTCGACCGCGAGAACGGCGGCGCCTACTGGCCGGCGCTGGAGGCGCACCTGGCCGAGATCGCCCGCCCCGGGACCGAGGTCACCGTGCACGGCATCACCCCGCACGACAGCTACGCCCACCCGATCGTGGAGTTTCGCTGCGCGCGGGAGGTGATCTGCAACGCGGTGGAGGCCGAGCGGCAGGGCTATGACGCCTTCATCATCGGCCATTTCCAGGACGCCGGGCTCTACGAGGCGCGTTCGGCGGTCGACATCCCCGTCATCGCGCTGGGCGAGGCCAGCATGCTGCACGCCTGCACCCTGGGCCAGCGCAGCGGCATCGTGACCATCAACCGCCGCTTCATCCCCTGGTTTCACCACCAGATCGGCAAGTATGGCCTGGGCGCGCGGATCACCGGGGTGCACGCCATGCAGTTCGAGCCGGGTCAGATCCTGGCCGCCTTCGGCTCGGACGCGCGGCGCGACGAGGTGGCGGAACTGTTCCGCCAGCAGGCGCTGCCGCTGATCGAGGCGGGCACCGAGGTGCTGATCCCCGGCGGCGGCATTCCCATGCTGCTCTTCAGCCAGATCCACGGCCACCGCATCGACGGGCTGCCGGTGCTGAACGGCATCCCGGTGGCGCTGAAGGCGGCCGAGATGGCGGTGGAGCTGCGCCGCGAGACGGGCCTGGGCGTCAGCCGCATCGGCGATTTCGTGAAGGCCCCGCCCGAGGTGATCGAGGAATTCCTGACCCATCCGAAACTGCCCGGCTAAGGCGCATCGCGCCTTGACGCCGCCGCCGCCACGGGCAAAAAGCGGCGCGATTTCCGGCATATGCAGGTGCAAGCGCCTGGCGCGGCGGCAAGGTCCGCCGCCCTTCGCGCGCGCCGGCCACGCCGGGCGGATATCCTTGACAGGTCCGGGGAAGGGCCGAATGATCGATACGTTGACGTAGGGACAGGGAAGGGCATTTCGAGATGAAGAATTCCATGAAAGCGCAGATGACGCGCCGCGCGGTGCTGGGCGGGCTTTCGGCCCTGGCGCTGACGCTGGGCCTGCTGCCGCAGGGCGCCTGGGCGCAGGACAAGATCAAGGTCGCGGGCGTCTACACCGTCCCGGTGGAGCAGCAGTGGGTCAGCCGCATCCACAAGGCGGCCGAGGCTGCCGCGGCGCGCGGTGACATCGAATACACCTTCACCGAGAACGTCTCGAACACCGACTACGCGCGCGTTCTGCGCGAATACGCCGAGGCCGGGACGGACCTGATCGTGGGCGAGGTCTTCGGCGCCGAGCAGGAGGCCCGCGAGGTCGCCGCCGACTACCCCGAGACCGCCTTCCTGATGGGCTCTTCCTTCAAGGAGGACCCGGCGCTGGGCAATTTCGCGGTCTTCGACAATTACATCCAGGACGGCGCCTACCTCAGCGGGATCATCGCCGGCTCGATGAGCGAGAACAACAACATCGGCATGGTCGGCGGCTTCCCCATCCCGGAGGTCAACCGCCTGATGCACGCCTTCATGGCCGGCGCGCGCGAGATCAATCCCGATGTCACCTTCCAGGTCAGCTTCATCGGTTCCTGGTTCGACCCGCCCAAGGCCAAGGAAACCGCCTTCGCGATGATCGAGAACGGCGCCGACGTGCTTTACGCCGAACGCTTCGGCGTCTCGGACGCGGCGCAGGAGAAGGGCGTGCTGGCCATCGGCAACGTCATCGACACCCAGGCGGATTATCCCGACACGGTGGTCGCCTCGGCGCTGTGGCACTTCGAGCCGACCCTCGACAAGGCGATCGAGGCGGTCCGCGCGGGCGAGTTCACCGCCGCCGACTACGGCGTCTACAGCTACATGAAGGAGGGCGGCACCTCGCTGGCGCCGCTGGGCACCTTCGAGGGCAAGATCCCGGCCGAGGCGATGGACCTGGTCCAGAAGCGCACCGAGGAGATCAAGTCCGGCGCCTACACGGTCGAGATCGACGATTCCGAGCCGAAGTCGAACTAGGTGAGCGGTACGGCAGGCGAGGCGCGGGTCGTCCTGCGCCTCGAGAATATCACCAAGAGCTTCGGGGCGCTGCGCGCCAACGATGCGATCGGCTTCGAGCTGCGCGAGGGCGAGGTGATCGCCCTTCTGGGCGAGAACGGCGCCGGCAAGACCACGTTGATGAACATCCTCTTCGGCCATTACACGGCCGACGAGGGGCGCATCGAGGCTTTCGGCCAGCCGCTGCCGCCGGGAAACCCGGCGGCGGCGCTGCAGGCGGGCATCGGCATGGTGCACCAGCATTTCACCCTGGCCGGCAACATGACCGTGCTGGAGAACATCGTGCTGGGCACCGCGCCGCTGTGGGCCGCCGGCTTCGGCCGGGCCAGGGCGCGCGCCCGGATCGAGGCGCTGATGGCGGACTACGGGCTGCGCGTGAACCCCGATGCCAAGGTCGCCGCCCTCAGCGTCGGCGAGCGGCAGCGGGTGGAGATCCTGAAGGCGCTTTATCGCGACGCGCGCATCCTGATCCTGGACGAGCCCACCGCCGTGCTGACCCCGCAGGAGGCCGAGGACCTTTTCGCCACCCTGCGCCGCGCCGTGGCCCAGGGCCTGTCGGTTATCTTCATTTCGCATAAATTGCATGAAGTTATGGCGATTTCTTCGCGCGTCGTCGTGCTGCGACACGGGCGCAAGGTGGCCGAGGCGCAGACGGATACGCTCGACACCCGCGCGATCGCCGAGATGATGGTCGGCGCCGCGCTGGAGGAAGAGGCCGTCGCCCCCGGCCAGGCCGGGCCGGTGCTGGTCTCGCTGCGCGGCATCTCCACCCCGGACCGCGGCAGCGCGCCGGGTCTGAGGGCGGTGGACCTGGATATCCGCGGCGGCCAGGTGCTGGGGCTGGCGGGCGTCTCGGGCAACGGGCAGGGCGCGCTCGCGGACCTTCTGGGCGGGCTGACGCGGCCCGCGCAGGGCAGCCTGACGATCGACGGCGCGGCGCCCCGGGCCTGGGACCCGCGCCGCGCCATTGCCGCCGGCATCGCGCGCATTCCGGAGGACCGCCACCACACCGGCACCATCGCCGATTTCGACCTGACCGAGAACGCGGTGCTGGAGGTCTACAACCGCCCGCCCTACAGCCGCGGCCCGTGGATGAACTGGCGCGCCGCCCGCGCCTTCGCCCGCCGCATCATCGAGGCCTACGACGTGCGCGGCCCCGGCGCGGGCACGCGCATTCGCCTGCTGTCGGGCGGCAACATGCAGAAACTGATCCTGGGCCGGGTGCTGGAGACCGGCCCGCGGGTGATCCTGGCCAACCAGCCGGTGCGCGGCCTCGACGTCGGCGCGATCCGCTATGTCCACGGGCAGCTTCTGGCGGCGCGCGACCGCGGCGCTGCCGTGGTGCTGATTTCCGAGGACCTGGACGAGATCCTGAAGCTCTCGGACGTGGTGCACGTCATCTCCGAGGGGCGCCTCTCGCCGCCCTTCGCGCGGGGCGCCGCCAGCAAGGCGGAGCTGGGCATCTGGATGGCCGGGCAGGGATTTTCGGAGGACAACCATGCGGCTTGAACCGCTGGCGCGCCCGGGCATGGCGCGCACGCTGGCTTATCCCGCGCTGGCGCTGGGGGGCGTGCTGCTGCTGGGCATGGCGCTGGCCATGCTGGCCGGCGCCGACCCGCTGTCGGTGCTGGGGCTGATCGTCAAGGGGGCCGTCGGCTCCAAGTTCGCGGCGCTGGAGACGCTGAACCGTGCGACCCCGCTGATCTTCACGGGGCTGGCGGTGGCCGTCGCCTTCCGCGCCAAGCTGTGGAACATCGGCGCCGAGGCGCAGCTTTACATGGGCGCCGTGGTCACCGTGGTGATGGGCACCGGCGCGCTGGGCTGGCCGGCGCCCGCGCTGCTGCCGGCGATCGGCCTGGCGGCCGTGCTGGCGGGGGCGGCGACGCTTCTGGTGCCGACCATCCTCAAGACCCGCTTCGGCGTGGACGAGGTGGTGACCACGCTGCTGCTCAATTTCGTCGTGCTGCTGTGGGTCTCGATGCTGCTGGAAGGGCCGTTGAAGGACCCGATGGGCCTGGGTTGGCCGAAAAGCGCGCGCCTGGTCCCCGAGGCGCGCCTGCCGCGCATCGTCGAGGACCTGCGCTTGCACTGGGGCTTTGCCCTGGCGCTGATCTGCGCGGCGGCGGTCTGGCTGATCAACACCCGCACCACGCTGGGCTACGAGATGCGCGCCGTGGGCCAGAACGCCGAGGCCGCGCGCTTTGCCGGCATCCCGGTGCGCGGCGTTCTGCTGAAGACCGCGCTGCTGTCGGGCGGGCTGGCGGCGCTGGCGGGCTTTTCGGAGGTCGCCGGCCTGAAAGGAAGCCTGACCTTGGATATCTCGCCCGGCTTTGGCTACACCGGCATCATCGTCGCCATGCTGGCGCTGCTGCACCCGCTGGGCGTGGTGGTCGCGGCGCTTTTCGTGGCCGGCATCTTCGTCGGCGCCGACAGCATGAGCCGCGCCGCCGGCGTGCCGACCTACCTTGCCGACATCCTGCTGGCCGCCGCGCTGCTGGCGATGGTGCTGGCGATCATGCTGACCCGTTTCCGGCTGCGGTGGGAGTGACGATGGAGCTTTTCGACATCCTGCTTTCGGCCAGTTTCTGGGCCGCTGCCATCCGCATCGCCTCGCCGCTGATCTTCGCCGCGATGGGCGAGCTGATCTGCGAACGCGCCGGGGTTCTGAACCTCGGGATCGAGGGGATCATGGTCGTCGGCGCCTTCGCCGGCTGGATCACCGTCTACGCGGGCGGGGGCCTGTGGACCGGGGTCGTCGTGGCGATGGGGGCGGGGATGCTCTTCGGGTTGCTGCACGGCACGCTGACGGTGCCCTTCGGCCTGTCGCAGCACGTTGTGGGCCTGGGCATCACGCTGCTGGCGACCTCGCTGACCTATTACGCCTACCGTCTGGCGCTGCCCGAGGTGACATCGCCGCCCAAGATCGACGCCTTCCAGCCGCTGCCCATCCCCTGGCTCAGCGACATCCCCCTGCTGGGGCCGGCACTTTTCAGCCAGACGCCGCTGACCTACGCGGCCTTCGTGCTGGCGGCGCTTGTGGCGCTGGTGCTCTACCGCACGCCGCTGGGGCTGGCGCTGCGCGCGGCGGGCGAGAACCCCGCCGCGGTGGAGGCGCAGGGCCTGTCGGTCAGCGCCATCCGGATCGGCGCGGTGATGGTCGGCTCCGGCCTGATGGCGGTGGGCGGCGCCTTCCTGACCATGTCGGCCTTCAACTCCTTCTTCTTCGAGATGGTGAACGGCCGCGGCTGGATCTGCATCGCGCTGGTCGTCTTCGGCTCCTGGCGGCCGGGCAAGACGCTGCTGGGCGCGGTGCTTTTCGCCGCCTTCGACGCGGCGCAGGTGCGGGTGCAGCAAACCCCGCTGGGGGCGGATATCCCCTACCAGTATTTCCTGATGGCGCCCTACCTGCTGTCGATCCTGGCGCTGGTCGTCATGTCGCGGCGGGCCGAGGTGCCGGCGGCGCTGATGGTGCCATTCAACAAGGGAGAACGCTAATGTTCGATCTGATCCTGCGCGGCGGCACGCTGCCGGACGGGCAGCAACGCGACATCGGCATCAGGGACGGGCGCATCGCCGCCATCGAGCCGCGGCTGGAGGCCGAGGCGGGCGAGGTGATCGAGGCCGCGGGCGACCTGGTCGCGCCGCCCTTCGTCGATCCGCATTTCCACATGGACGCAACGCTCAGCTACGGGCGGCCCCGCATCAATGCCTCCGGCACGCTGCTGGAGGGGATCGCCCTCTGGGGCGAGCTGAAGCCGCTGCAGACGGCCGAGGAGATCAAGACCCGCGCGCTGGAATACTGCGACTGGGCGGC
>JBPEXR010000369.1:0-4049 GCA_052031355.1 Paracoccaceae bacterium | reverse complement strand
TGCCCAAGCCGTTCGACCTGCCGGACCTGCTGAAGCGCTGCGCCCGCGCGCTGGAATTGCGCCAGCGTCGCCCGCGGCCCGCGGACGCGGGCGAGGCCGGCCCGCCGGAGGATCTGCCGCTGGTCGGGCGCACCCCGGCGATGCAGGACCTCTACCGCGTCGTCGCGCAGGTGATGAACACCGAGCTGCCGGTACTGATCTGGGGGGAATCGGGCACCGGGAAGACGCTGATCGCCCAGGCGCTGCACGACTTCTCGGACCGGCGCGGATTGCCGCTGGTGGTCGCCGAACCGGCGGACCTGGCGCAGCTGGAAGGCCCGGCGCGACTGCTGGCCGAGGCGCGCGGCGGCTCCATCCTGATCGAGCAGGTGGCCGACCTGACGCCCGAAGCGCAGGCCCGCCTCGTGCGCATGATGGACACGCCCGGCGATCACCCGCCGCGCTTCATGGCCACCAGCCTGCAGGCGCCCGACCGCGCGCTGGCCGAAGGCGCGCTGCGGCAGGACCTGTTCTACCGGCTGACCGGCGCCACGCTGCAGGTGCCGCCCCTGCGCGACCGGATCGAGGATATCCCGCTGCTGGCCACGCATTTCCTGGCCCGGGCCGAACGCGACGGCGCCCCGGCGCGGGCCCTCAGCCCCGAGGCGCGGGAGCTGCTGCGCGCCTATTCCTGGCCCGGCAACCTGCGGCAGCTGGAACACCTGCTGCGCCAGCTCACCCTCACCGCCCGCACGCCGGAGATCACCCGCGCCGAGGTGGAAGCCGCGCTTGGTCACCAGCCGGAGGCGGCGCCCGTGCTGGGCGGCGGCGACGGGCAGCGGCTGGCCGACTCGGTCGCGCGGCACCTGCGGCGCTACTTCGATCTGCACGGCAACATGCTGCCCGCGCCGGGCCTATACGGGCGGATTCTGCGCGAACTGGAGATCCCGCTGATCGAAATCGCCCTCGACGCGACCGGTGGCAACCAGGCCAAGTGCGCGGAATTGCTGGGAATCAACCGCAATACCCTACGGAAGAAGATCACTGACCTCGGTATTCAGGTGACACGGCGCCGCAAATTGATGTAAAAGGGCAACATACTTGTGGCCATGCTGCGTTCCGCGCAGTGGAGATCACAAGATGTGGCGGTTGGGCCGAAAGGCCATACATCAGGGCGAGGGTATCGGGTGGCATCCCGGACACAGAGACTGTCGCGACGTCTGAACTGGGAACGTCTGAGCCGGCTGCGCCGGCAGCGCCGGGTCCAGAACGCGGCGACGCTGGGGCTGGTGCTCCTGGGGCCGGTGCTGGCCTTTGCAACCTTCTACGTCCTTGGCCCGCTCGACCAGAACGCCTCGACGCTGACGCTGCGGCTGGTGCTGCTGGCGGACCTTGTCTACGTGCTGGCGGTGGCGGCCCTGGTGGCGCAGCGCATCGCCCGCATGGTCGCCGCGCGGCGCGCGAAATCCGCCGGCTCGCGCCTGCACCTGCGCCTCACGGGCGTCTTCGCGCTGATGGCGCTGATCCCCACGGTCACCGTCGCCGTCTTCGCCGCGCTGACCGTCAACATCGGGCTGGAGGGCTGGTTCTCCGAGCGCGTGCGCCAGGTGGTGGGCGCCTCGCTCAACGCCGCCGAGGCTTACGAGCAGGAGCACCGCGAGGACCTGGAGGAGGACGCCAAGACGCTGGCCGGCTTCATCGACAGCAACCGGACCAACTCCCTCTTCATGGGCGAGGGCGAGCTGCGCGTGCTGCTGGGGCAGGGGCAGGGGCTGATCCAGCGCGGGCTGCGCGAGGCCTATGTCATCGACGGGCTCGGCACGATCCGCGCCCGGGGCGAGCAATCCTACCTCTTCGATTTCGAGCGCCCGCCGCTGGAGGTGATCGAGGAAGCCGCCGAGACCGGCGTCGGCATCATCGAGGATTGGGACAACAACGAGTTTCGCGCCGTCGTGCCGCTGCAGGGGCTGGCCGACCGCTACCTCTACGTCAGCCGCGAGGTGGACGGCGAGATCCTCAGCCTGCTGGACGACACGCAGCAGACGGTGCGCCTCTACCAGCAGCTGGAAAGCGAGCGCGGGCGCGTGCTGTTCGAGTTCGGGCTGCTCTACCTCGGTTTCGCGGTGCTGCTCATCATGGCGGCGATCTGGCTGGGCCTGTGGTTCGCCGAACGCCTGTCGCGCCCGGTGGGGCGGCTGACCGGGGCGGCGCAGCACGTCGGCGCCGGCAACCTCGACGTCCGCGTGGTCGAGGAGGAGGGCGACGACGAGATCGCCATGCTCGGCCGCTACTTCAACCAGATGACGCGGCAGCTGAAGGCGCAGCGCACTGCCTTGCTGGAGAACAACCGCCAGATCGAGGGGCGGCGGCGCCTGTTCGACAGCGTGCTTTCCTCGGTCACCTCCGGGGTTGTCGGCCTCGACAGCGCCGGGCGGGTGGAGTTTGCCAACCGCTCGGCGATGCGGCTGCTCGACTGGGGCGAAACCCCCGATCACCCGGCGCTGGAGGTCGTGGTGCCGGAGTTCGGGCCGCTGCTGCAGCGGGTGAAGGACGGCGCGGAAGTGGCGCAGGAGGAAGTGAAAGTCACCCGCGCGGGCCGGCTGGAACACCTGCTGGTCCGCATGGCCCTGCGCCGGCGCGAGGATGACCAGCCCGAGGGCTACGTGGTCGCCTTCGACGACGTGACGGACCTTGTCGCCGCCCAGCGCCTGGCCGCCTGGGGCGACGTGGCCCGGCGCATCGCGCATGAGATCAAGAACCCGCTGACGCCGATCCAGCTGTCGGCCGAGCGCATTCGCCGCAAGTTCCGCGCCGCCGCCGGCGAGGACGCCGACAAGCTGGACCAGATGACCGAGGTCATCATCCGCCAGACCGGGGACTTGCGCCGCATCGTCGACGAGTTTTCCAAGTTTGCCCGCATGCCCGAGCCCGAGCGCCGCTCGGAAGACCTGGGCGAGTTGCTGCGCGGCGCGGTCCTGCTGCAGGAGGCAGGCCAGCCCGGCACCAGGCTGACGCTCGAATGCGAGGCGGGCCCGCTGCGCGCGGACCTCGACGCGACGATGATCTCGCAGGCGCTGACGAACCTGCTGAAGAACGCAGGCGAAGCCATTGAGCAGAAACTGGAAAACGGCGCGCCCGAGGGGTTCGAGCCGCGCATCGACGTGCGCTGCACGCGGGAGGCCGCGGGCGCGCTGGTGGTGATCGAGGACAACGGCATCGGCCTGCCCGAGGACCGCTCGCGCCTTTTCGAGCCATATGTGACGACGCGCGCCAAGGGCACCGGCCTGGGGCTGCCGATCGTCAAGAAGATCATCGAGGAACATGGCGGAACGCTCAGCCTGGGCGACGCCGAAAGCGGGGGGGCGCGGGTCGAGCTGCGCCTGCCATTGGCCCCGGAAGGGGCGCAAAGCGCCGAGCCGGCGCGGGATGAAACGGTATGAGGGTCACATGGGCGACATTCTGATCGTGGACGATGAACGCGACATTCGCGAGCTCATCTCCGATATTCTGAAGGACGAAGGCTACAGCACCCGCCTCGCCGGCACCTCCGAGGAGGCGATGGCCGAGATCGGCGGCCCCGAGGAGCCGGCGCTGATCATCCTGGACATCTGGCTGAAGGACAGCCGGATGGACGGGATCGACATCCTCAAGGCCGTCAAGCGCGACCATCCGGGCGTGCCGGTGGTCATCATCTCCGGCCACGGCAACATCGAGATCGCCGTCGCCGCCATCAAGCAGGGCGCCTACGACTTCATCGAGAAGCCCTTCAACATCGACCAGCTGTTGGTGGTGATCCGCCGCGCGATGGAAACCAGCCGCCTGCGGCGCGAGAACATCGCCCTGCGCCAGCGCGACCAGGCCGCGGCCGAGATGCTGGGCGAAAGTCCCGCCTTCCGCGCCCTGCGCAGCCAGCTGGACAAGGTCACCCGCTCCAACGGCCGCGTCATGCTGACCGGCCCCGCCGGCTGCGGCAAGGAGATCGCCGCCCGCTACATCCACGCCAATTCGGCGCGGGCCGATGCGCCCTTCGTCTCCATCTCCTGCGCCACCATCGAGCCCGAACGCATGGA
>JBPEXR010000368.1:0-5236 GCA_052031355.1 Paracoccaceae bacterium | reverse complement strand
GCGGGGCAGGGGCCGGGACGCCGCGGCGACGGGCCTCGGGCCGGGCAGACGGCGAATTATCCGCCTTCCGCGCAGTCGCCGCCCCGCGCCGCGACAGGGCGCCGCCGGGCCGCCCGCCGGGGCGGGCGCGCCCGGGCAACCCGCTGGAAAGCCCCGGGGATTCGCCCGCGCCCCCGGGGGGCAGGGCGGGCCAAGTGTCGCACCCCTCGCGCCGCCTTGTTTTGCCGGGCAGGGGCACCATCTGCAAAAGGTCTATACTGTGTTGCGAGGTGGCAATGCCTCTGCTACACCCACGCCGATTTTAATGCTTTGGCACAAGACAAGGCGCTTGAACGCCCCCGGCGCGGTGCATCCCACCGACGCCGGGGCCAGCAATCGGAAGGGTGGACGTGTCCGAACCAGCTTCGATCTCCTCCGGCATTGCCGCACGTTATGCGACCGCGGTCTTCGACCTGTCGCGGGACGAGGGTGCGCTTGCCGATCTCGAAACCAATGTCGATGACCTTGCCGCGGCCCTCTCCGGTAGCGAGGACCTGCGCGAGCTGATCAGCAGCCCGGTCTATTCGCGCGAGGCGCAGGGCCGCGCCATCGCCGCCGTGGCGGACAAGATGGGCCTGATGCCGATCCTGAAGAACACCCTGGGGCTCATGGCGTCCAAGCGGCGCCTGTTCGTGCTGCCCCAGCTGGTCGAGGCGCTGCGCGCCCGCATCGCCGAGCACAAGGGCGAGGTGACCGCCGAGGTGACCTCGGCCAAGGCGCTGACCAAGACGCAGTCCGAGGCTCTGGCCAAGACCCTGAAGTCGCGCGTCGGCAAGGAAGTGAAAATCAATGCGGCCGTCGATGAAAGCCTCATCGGCGGTCTTGTCGTCAAGGTGGGCTCGAAGATGATCGATACCTCGATCCGGTCGAAGCTCAATTCCCTCCAGAATGCAATGAAAGAGGTCGGATAATGGGTATCCAAGCAGCAGAGATTTCTGCGATCCTGAAGGACCAGATCAAGAACTTCGGCCAGGACGCCGAAGTTGCCGAGGTCGGCCGCGTCCTGTCCGTCGGTGACGGTATTGCCCGCGTGCACGGTCTGGACAGCGTTCAGGCCGGCGAGATGGTCGAATTCCCCGGTGGTATCCAGGGCATGGCGCTGAACCTCGAAGCCGACAACGTCGGCGTCGTGATCTTCGGCTCCGACCGCGACATCAAGGAAGGCGATGTCGTCAAGCGCACCAACTCCATCGTGGACGTGCCCGCCGGCCCCGGCCTGCTGGGTCGCGTCGTGGACGGCCTGGGCAACCCGCTGGACGGCAAGGGCCCGATCGAGGCCGCCGAGCGCCGCGTCGCCGACGTCAAGGCGCCGGGCATCATCCCGCGTAAATCGGTGCACGAGCCGATGGCCACCGGCCTGAAGTCCGTCGACGCCATGATCCCGATCGGCCGCGGCCAGCGCGAGCTGATCATCGGTGACCGCCAGACCGGCAAGACCGCCGTGGCGCTGGACACCGTTCTGAACCAGAAAAGCTACAACGACGCCGCCGGCGAAGACGAGAGCAAGAAGCTGTACTGCGTCTATGTCGCCGTCGGCCAGAAGCGTTCGACCGTGGCGCAGCTGGTGAAGAAGCTCGAGGAAACCGGCGCGATCGAATACTCGATCGTCGTGGCCGCCACCGCGTCGGACCCCGCGCCGATGCAGTTCCTGGCGCCCTACGCCGCCACCGCGATGGCCGAGTACTTCCGCGACAACGGCAAGCACGCCCTCATCATCTACGATGACCTGTCCAAGCAGGCCGTGGCCTACCGTCAGATGTCGCTGCTGCTGCGCCGTCCGCCGGGGCGCGAAGCCTACCCGGGCGACGTTTTCTACCTGCACTCCCGCCTGCTGGAGCGTTCGGCCAAGCTGAACGAGGACCACGGTGCCGGCTCGCTGACCGCGCTGCCGATCATCGAAACCCAGGGCGGCGACGTGTCGGCCTTCATTCCGACCAACGTGATCTCGATCACCGACGGCCAGATCTTCCTGGAAACCGAGCTGTTCTACCAGGGCATCCGCCCGGCCGTGAACACCGGTCTGTCGGTGTCGCGCGTGGGCTCTTCGGCCCAGACCAACGCGATGAAGTCGGTCGCCGGCCCGGTGAAGCTGGAACTGGCGCAGTACCGCGAAATGGCGGCCTTCGCGCAGTTCGGCTCGGACCTCGACGCCTCGACCCAGCAGCTGCTGAACCGCGGCGCGCGTCTGACCGAGCTGATGAAGCAGCCGCAGTACTCGCCCCTGACCAACGCCGAGATCGTCTGCGTGATCTACGCCGGCACCCACGGCTACCTCGACAAGATCGCCGTCAAGGACGTCGGGCGCTACGAGCAGGGCCTGCTGGCGCACCTGCGCGGCAAGCACCAGGACCTGCTGGATTACATCACCAAGGAAGATCCCAAGATCAAGGGTGAAGCCGAGGAGAAGATCAAGGCCGCACTGGACGAGTTCGCCGCCGATTTCGCGTGACTTGAGCCTCAGGACAAAGGAACGGCATCATGCCTAGTCTTAAGGACTTAAAAAACCGGATCGAGTCGGTCAAATCGACCCGCAAGATCACCAAGGCCATGCAGATGGTGGCCGCGGCGAAACTGCGGCGGGCCCAGGATGCGGCGGAGGCCTCGCGCCCCTATACCGAACGGTTCAACGCCGTTCTCGGGGCGCTGGCCAAGTCCGTGGGTGACAGCGACACGGCGCCCCGCCTTCTGGCGGGGACCGGGTCCGACGACGTGCACCTGCTGGTCGTCATGACCGCGGAGCGCGGCCTTTGCGGCGGCTTCAACGCGAACATCGCCAAGCTGGCGAAGGCGCGGGCCGAGAAACTGCTGGCCGAGGGCAAGACCGTCAAGATCCTGACCGTCGGCAAGAAGGGCCGCGACGCGCTGCGCCGCGACTACGGCGACCACTTCGTCGGCCATGTCGACCTTAGCGAGGTCAAGCGCGTCGGCTATGCGGACGCGCAGGGCATCGCCAAGGACATCCTGGCGCGGTTCGACGCGGGCGAGTTCGACGTCGCGACGATCTTCTACTCGCGCTTCCAGAACGTGGTCAGCCAGATCCCGACGGCCCAGCAGATCATCCCGGCCTCCTTCGAGGACGCGGAAGAGGGCAGCGAGGCCGCACCCGCGGCCGAGGTGGTCTATGACTACGAGCCCAGCGAGGAGGCCATCCTGGCCGACCTGCTGCCGCGCGGCGTCGCCACGCAGATCTTCTCGGCCCTGCTGGAGAACGGCGCTTCCGAGCAAGGCGCGCGGATGTCGGCGATGGACAACGCCACGCGCAACGCGGGCGAGATGATCGACAAGCTGACGATCGAATACAACCGCTCGCGTCAGGCCGTCATCACCAACGAGCTGATCGAAATTATCTCGGGCGCCGAGGCGCTCTAAGACCGGAGACGAAACATGGCAAACGCAAAAGGCAAAGTGACCCAGGTCATCGGCGCCGTGGTCGACGTTCAGTTCGACGACCACCTGCCGGAGATCCTGAACGCGCTTGAGACCGACAACAACGGCAAGCGGCTGATCCTGGAAGTCGCGCAGCACCTGGGCGAGAACACCGTCCGCACGATCGCGATGGACGCGACCGAAGGCCTGGTGCGCGGCCAGGAAGTGACCGACACCGACGGCCCGATCTCGGTGCCCGTGGGCAACGGCACGCTGGGCCGCATCCTGAACGTCACCGGCGAGCCGGTGGACGAGAAGGGCGAAGTGAAAGCCGAGGAAACCCGCTCGATCCACCAGCCGGCGCCCGAGTTCGCCGACCAGTCGACCGAGGCCGAGATCCTCGTCACCGGCATCAAGGTGATCGACCTGCTGGCCCCCTATTCGAAGGGCGGCAAGATCGGCCTCTTCGGCGGTGCCGGCGTGGGCAAGACGGTTCTGATCCAGGAGCTGATCAACAACATCGCCAAGGTGCACTCCGGCTTCTCGGTCTTCGCCGGCGTGGGCGAACGGACCCGTGAAGGCAACGACCTCTACTACGAGATGATCGAGGGCGGCGTCATCGACCCCGACAACCTCGAGAACTCCAAGGTGGCGCTGGTCTACGGCCAGATGAACGAGCCGCCGGGGGCCCGTGCCCGCGTCGCGCTGACCGGCCTGACCCTGGCCGAGCAGTTCCGCGACCAGTCCGGGACCGACGTTCTGTTCTTCGTCGACAACATCTTCCGCTTCACGCAGGCGGGCTCCGAGGTGTCGGCGCTTCTGGGCCGTATCCCCTCGGCCGTGGGCTACCAGCCGACGCTGGCCACCGACATGGGCGCCCTGCAGGAGCGGATCACCTCGACCAAGGCCGGCTCGATCACCTCGGTGCAGGCGATCTACGTGCCTGCGGACGACCTGACCGACCCGGCGCCGGCGACCTCCTTCGCCCACCTCGACGCCACCACGGTTCTGAACCGCGCCATCTCCGAGCTGGGCATCTACCCGGCTGTGGACCCGCTCGATTCCACCTCGCGTATCCTTGACCCGCAGGTCGTGGGCGAGGAGCACTACCAGGTGGCGCGCGACGTCCAGGGGATCCTTCAGCGCTACAAGTCGCTGCAGGACATCATCGCCATCCTCGGCATGGACGAGCTGTCGGAAGAGGACAAGCTGACCGTGGCCCGCGCCCGGAAGATCCAGCGTTTCCTCAGCCAGCCGTTCGACGTGGCGAAGGTCTTCACCGGCACCGACGGTGTCCAGGTGCCGCTGGAAGAGACCATCCGCTCGTTCAAGGCGGTTGTGGCCGGCGAATACGACCACCTGCCCGAGGCGGCCTTCTACATGGTCGGCGGCATCGACGACGTGATCGCCAAGGCCGAGAAGCTGGCCGCCAGCGCGGCCTGATCGGCAGCATTGCCCCGGGCGGCGCGCCGCGTGCCGCCCGGACCTGAACCAAGGAGGCCCTGATGGCTGATACTATGCAGTTCGACCTCGTCAGCCCCGAGCGCCGCCTGGCCTCGAAGGCCGCACGGGCGGTGCAGATCCCGGGTGCCGAAGGCGACCTGACGGCGATGCCCGACCACGCGCCGCTGATCACCACGCTGCGCCCCGGCGTTCTGCGTGTGGAAAGCGAAGACGGGGACGAGGAATACGTCGTCACCGGCGGTTTCGCCGAGATCGGCGCGGGCGTCACGGTGCTGGCCGAGAAGGCGCTGCCGCGCCAGGACATGACCCAGGAAACCTACGATGCGCTGGTCGAGGAGGCCGAGCAGGCCTACCGCACCGCCAAGGA
>JBPEXR010000367.1:0-1615 GCA_052031355.1 Paracoccaceae bacterium | reverse complement strand
GCGGTGGCGCTGGCCGCCGCGCCGGGGCCCGGGCAGGCCCAGGAGCAGAACGCTGCGCCCTCGGCAGACGCTGGGGAAACCCCCGAGGCGCCCCCGGCGGCCGAGACCATCGCCGCGGCGGGTCTGCGCGGCCTGGGCCAGGCGCTGCGCTTCCGCACCTCGGTCGAGCCGGCAGAGCCGCGCGGGATCGACCTGGCGCAAGACCCCCTGGCGGTCTACCCGCTGCTTTACTGGCCGGTCTCGCCCGACCAGCCCCTGCCGGGGGATGCGGCCTATGCCCGGCTCAACGCTTACCTCCGCTCTGGCGGGCTGATCCTCTTCGACACGATGGATGCCGATATCGCCGGCGCCCAGGGCGGGGGCAGCACCGCCGCGGGCCGCCACCTGCAGCGGCTGGCCGCCCCCCTGGACCTGCCGCCGCTGGAGCCGGTGCCCGAGGACCACGTGCTGACCCGCACCTTCTACCTGCTGCGCGATTTCCCCGGGCGCCACAGCGGCAGCCCGCTGTGGGTCGAGGCGGCGCCCCCCGATGCGCGCCAGGTCGAGGGCATGCCGTTCCGCGACCTCAACGACGGGGTGACCCCGGTGATGATCGGCGGCAACGACTGGGCCGCGGCCTGGGCGGTCGATGCGCAGGGGCGCCCGCTGCTGCCGGTCGGGCGCGGCTACAGCGGCGAGCGGCAGCGCGAGCTGGCGCTGCGCTTCGGGATCAACCTGGTGATGCACGTGCTGACGGGGAACTACAAATCCGACCAGGTGCATGTGCCGGCGCTGCTTGACAGGCTGGGCCAATGACCGGGGGCGTGGTCTTCGACCCCGTGCTGCCCCTCTGGGCGCTTGGGCTGGCGGGCGCCCTGGTGCTGGCCGGCGCCCTGCTGGCGCTGCTGCGCGGCCTGCCCGGCTGGGCGCTGCGCGGCCTGGCGGGCGCGGTGCTGCTGGCGGCGCTGGCCCGCCCCGCCTACCAGCAGGAAGACCGCGCCGCGCTGAACGACATCGTGCTGCTGCTGGAGGACCGCTCGGCCAGCCAGGGCCTTTCGGACCGCCCCGCCCAGACCGACGCCGCGGTGCAGGCGATGGAGGCCGCGCTGGCCGCCCGCCCCAACACCGAGGTGAAGCGCCTGCGCATCGACGATGCCGGCGCGGGGGGTACCCCCGGCGAGGGCTCCGGTAACGGCTCAGGCGACGGTTCTGGCGACGGGGGCACCCAGGCCATGCGCGTGCTGGCCGAGGCACTGGCCGAGGTCCCGCGCGACCGCGTGGCCGGGGCGATCCTGATCTCCGACGGGCAGGTGCACGACATGGCCCGCGCGCCCCAGTCGCTGCCCGCCCCGCTGCACCTTCTGCAGACCGGCCGCGCGCAGGACTGGGACCGCCGCCTGGTGGTCGAGAACGCCCCCGCCTTCGCCATCCTGGGCGAGCCGGTGGAACTGGAGTTGCGGATCGAGGACAGCGGCGCGGCGCCCGAGGCGGTCAGCACCCCGATCGAGATTTCCGTCGACGGCGGCCCGCCGCAGCGCTTCGAAGTGCCGGTCGGGCGCCGCCTGTCGCTGCCGCTGACCCTGCCGCACGGCGGGCGCAACGTGATCCGTTTCGAGGTGCCGGAGGCCGAGGGGGA
>JBPEXR010000366.1:0-5546 GCA_052031355.1 Paracoccaceae bacterium | reverse complement strand
GACCTTCTGATCCTCGCCGGGCGCCCCTCGATGGGCAAGACCTCGCTGGCCACCAACCTCGCCTTCAACATCGCCAAGGCCTACAAGCGCGGCACCCTGCCCGACGGCACCGAGGGCGCGATCGAGGGCGGCGTCGTCGGCTTCTACAGCCTGGAGATGAGCGCCGAACAGCTGGCCGCGCGTATCCTCTCCGAGGCCGCCGAGGTGCCGTCCGAGCAGATCCGCCGCGGCGACATGACCGAGGCCGAGTTCCGCCGCTTCGTCGAGGCCGCGAAGGCGCTGGAAAGCTGCCCGCTCTACATCGACGACACGCCGGCGCTGCCGATCAGCCAGCTGGCCGCCCGCGCCCGTCGCCTGAAGCGAACGCACGGCCTCGACGTTCTCATGGTCGACTACCTGCAGCTGGTGCGCGGCACCGGCAAGTCGGAAAGCCGGGTCAACGAAATCTCGGAAATCACCATGGGCCTCAAGGCCATCGCGAAGGAGTTGAACATCCCGGTGATCGCGCTATCGCAGCTCAGCCGCCAGGTGGAAAGCCGCGAGGACAAGCGCCCGCAGCTTTCGGACCTGCGCGAATCCGGCTCGATCGAGCAGGACGCCGACGTGGTGATGTTCGTCTTCCGCGAGGAGTACTACAAGGAACGCGAGAAGCCGGGCGATCACGACCTCGAAAAGATGGCCCAGTGGCAGGAGGAGATGGAGCGCCTGCACGGCCGCGCCGAGGTGATCATCGGCAAGCAGCGCCACGGCCCCATCGGCACCGTCGAACTCAGCTTCGAGGGCCGCTTCACCCGCTTCGGCAACCTGGTGAAACCCTGGCAGCAAGGCGGCGACCAGGAGTTCTGAGCGCCGCTCCTCGCCCGCTTCATCTCGCCAAAAATACTCCGGGGGTGAATGGCGCCAAAGGCGCCAGAGGGGGCAGCGACCCCTGCCTTCCCCATCCCGCCCAGCGCTCCGACGCCCCTCAGGGAACCCCTCCCGCCCCCTTCCGTTGGTCCCTCGACCCGTTTCGATGCCCCAACCCCGGAAGAGGCCCCCATGTCCTATTGGCGCTTTGCCGCGATGATCGCGACCTCGACGTTGGTCATGTTCGGTCTGATGTACCTGAACACCTACGCCTTCGAGCATGTCTTCTTCAGCGAGACGCGCACCTACATGGCGCTGCTGATGGGCGCCGTGATGGCCGTCATCATGCTCAGCTTCATGCTGTCGATGTACTCCAGCCGGGCGATCAACACGGCGATCTACCTGGGCGCGGTGGCGGTCTTCGGGGTTACGCTGTGGCTGGTGCGCAGCCAGGCAACGGTGGGGGATGTCAGCTATATGCGGGCGATGATCCCGCACCATTCCATCGCCATCATGACCTCCGAACGCGCGCAGATCGAGGACCCGCGGGTGCGCAAGCTGGCCGGGGAGATCATCGCCGCGCAGCGCAAGGAGATCGCCGAGATGCGTCACCTGATCGCCGATATCGAGGAAAACGGCATCGCGACCGATCCCGCGCTCGGCAACCCCGATGACCCGGCAAAGGTGGGCAGCGTGGCGCAGGCGCTGGGGTCGGCCGACCTGGCGAGCCTGGACCCCAAGGGCCTGTCGCCCGAGGACATTCGCAAGGGGCTGGAGGGCGAGGCCGCCTGCAGTTTCAGCCGCACCAACGAGGGCAAACCGGTACTCGCCATGGCCGGCGCGGGCGGCGTGATCAAGCTGTCGGGCCGGTTGATCCGGCTGGAGGCCGAGCAGCCACTGGACGCCGCGGCGCTGGAGGATGGCGCGCAGCTGGCCTCGGACGGGGCGCGGGTCTCCGTCGCGCCGGACCCGGGCGCCGACTGGCAGGAGGCGGACGGCGGGCTGCGCCGGGCGGAGGCGGAGATGCGCTTCCATCTCGAGCAGGGCCTGAGCGTCGGATACCGCGGGTTCCTCGACTGCTCCGGCTAGCGGCTGGCTTACCGGCTTGGCGGGAGGGGGCTGTCTGCCCCCTCTGGCGCCTGCGGCGCCATTCACCCCCGAGAGTATTTGGGGCGAGATGAAGGGGATCGTCGGGCGGTGGGTGGCCGCCCTTCCGCGCTTACCGCCGGGCCAGCATGCGGCCGGCGAGGCGCGCGGCCAGGGGGCGGGGCAGCAGGCGCGTGGCCAGGGCGGCGGTGCGGTTCATCCCGCCGGGCACGCAGACGCGCATGCCGGCGTTCACGGCGTCCCAGCCGGCGCGGGCGACGGGGGCGGGGCCGGGGATGTTCGATTGCCGCGCGATGGGGGTGGAGGTCATCTCCGCCCGGTCGAAGAACTCGCTGCGCACCGGGCCGGGGCAGAGGGCGGTGACGGTGATGCCGCTGTCCTCCAGCTCGGAGGCCGCGGCCTCGCTGAGCGACAGCACATAGGCCTTGCTCGCGTGGTAGACGGCCATCTGCGGGCCGGGCATGAAGCCGGCCAGCGAGGCGACGTTGAGGATCTGCCCGCGTCCCGCCTCGCGCATGTGCGGAATGGCCAGCGTCATCAGCCGCGTCAGCGCGGTGATGTTGACGGCGATGACCTGGCGCTCGCGCTCCCATCCGCCCGAATCCTCGCTGCCGAAGGCGCCGTTGCGGCCCAGCCCGGCGTTGTTGACCAGCCGCTCGATGCGGCGGCCGCGGGTTGCCTCCTGCCACAGGCGTTCGGCCTCGCCCTCGCGCGAGAGGTCGGCGGTGATGGTGACGACCTCCACCGCGCCGGCGCCGATCAACTCTTGCCGCAGGGCCGACAGTTTCTCCTCGGACCGGGCGGTCAGGATGATCTTGCGGCTTTCGCGCGCAGCGAGGCGGGCAAATTCCGCGCCGATACCTGTCGAAGCGCCGGTGATGAGGGTCCAGTCGGGCATGGGCAAATTCTCCTTCAGCTTGGCCGCGTGGGGGCGCGCCGCGCAGGGCGGCGGCGTTGTGCTTGGAGATGGGGCGCGGGCCGGCGCGATCAAGCGCGCGGCCTGCCCTTGGCGGCCGGCTGGCGGCGCCTAGCCGCCGAGCGCGGCGACCCCCGGCAGGGTCTTGCCCTCCATCCATTCCAGGAAGGCGCCCCCGGCGGTAGAGACATAGCTGAAATCCTGCGCCGCCCCCGCGCGGTTGAGCGCGGCCACCGTGTCGCCGCCGCCGGCGACGGTGGTCAGCTGGCCGGCGCGCGTCAGATCGGCCGCCTGGCGGGCGGCGGCGTTGGTCGCGGTGTCGAAGGGCGCGATCTCGAAGGCGCCGAGCGGGCCGTTCCAGATCAGCGTGCGGGCGGTCTGCATCAGCTGGGCGATATGGGCGCAGCTTTCGGGGCCGGCGTCCAGGATCATCGCGTCGGCCGGGCATTCGGCGGCGGGCACCACCTGGCTGGGGGCGTTCTCGGCGAACTCGCGGGCGACGACGACGTCGATGGGCAGAACGATCTCGCAGCCCGCCTCGGCGGCCTTCGCGGCGATCTCGCGGGCGGTGCCGGCCATGTCGTGCTCGGCCAGGCTGCGCCCCACGTCCAGCCCCTGGGCGGCGAGGAAGGTGTTGGCCATGCCGCCGCCGATCACCAGCATGTCGACTTTCTGCACGAGGTTGCCCAGCAGGTCGAGCTTGGTCGAGACCTTGGCCCCGCCCACCACCGCCATGACCGGGCGTTCGGGCGCGCCCAGGGCGGCCTCCAGCGCCGAAAGCTCGGCCTGCATCAGGCGGCCGGCGGCGGCGGGCAGCAGGCGCGCCAGGGCCTCGGTCGAGGCATGGGCGCGGTGGGCGGCGGAGAAGGCATCGTTGACGTAGACATCGCCCAGGGCCGCCATCTGGCGGGCCAGATCGGGGTCGTTCTTCTCCTCGCCCGGGTGGAAGCGCGTGTTCTCCAGCAGCAGCACTTCGCCCTCGGCCAGGGCCTGGGCCGCGGCCTCGGCGGCGGGGCCGGTGCTATCGGCCGCGAAGACGACGCGGGCGCCGAAGGCCGCCTCCAGCGCCGGAACCAGGGGCTGGAGCGACATCTCGGGGATGCGCTGGCCCTTGGGGCGGCCGAAATGCGCCAGCAGGATCGGGCGGCCCCCGGCGGCCAGGATATCGGCGATGGTGGGGGCGACGCGGTCGATGCGGGTGCTGTCGGTGACCCGTCCATCCTCCAGCGGCACGTTGATATCGACGCGGACCAGCACGCGCTTGCCCTGCAGATCCATCTCGTCCAGCGTTTTCCAGCCCATGACCATCTCCTCGCGCGAATTTGCCCCACTCCATGCCGCGTCTTGCCCGGCTTTGCAATGCGGCTTAGACAGGCCCCAAGTGCAGTGACAATGACCCGAAGGAGGCCCCCATGGCCGAGATCAAGGACCCCGAAAACACCGTTCTGATGGAGCTGAAGGGCGGCACCGTCGTCATCGAGCTTCTGCCCGACGTGGCCCCCGGCCATGCCGAGCGCATGAAGGAGCTGGCGCGCGCCGGCGCCTATGACAACGTCGCCTTTCACCGGGTGATCGACGGCTTCATGGCCCAGACGGGCGACGTGCAGCACGCCAACATGGAGAAGGATTACAACCCGCGCCTGGCCGGGACCGGCAGCTCCGAGTTGCCGAACCTGAAGGCGGAGTTTTCCAAGCTGCCGCATGACCGCGGCACCCTGGGCGCGGCCCGGTCGGCCAACCCCGACAGCGCCAATTCGCAGTTCTTCATCAACTTCAAGGACAACCATTTCCTGAACGGGCAGTACACCGTCTACGGCCGCGTCATCGAGGGGATGGAGCATGTCGACGCGATCACCCGGGGCGAGCCGCCGGCGAACCCGGACCGGATGATCAGCGTGCGGGTGGCAGCCGATGTCCAGTAAAGCGCTCGCCCTCGTCCTGGCCCTGGCCGCCGGGCCGGCCCTGGCCACGGGGCTGGAGATCGACATCGCCGGCGAGGCCAATGGCACCGTCACCATCGACCTGTTCGAGGATGTCGCGCCGCAGCACGCCGCGCGCATCACCGAGCTGGCCGAGGCGGGCGCCTACGACGGCGTCGTCTTCCACCGGGTCATCGAAGGCTTCATGGCGCAGACGGGCGACGTGGCCTTCGGCCGGGCGGATGGCGATCTGTCGCGCGCCGGCATGGGCGGGTCCGACCTGCCGAACCTGCCGGCGGAATTCTCGGACCGGCCGTTCGAGCGGGGCGTGGTCGGCATGGCCCGCAGCGCAAACCCCGACAGCGCCAACTCGCAGTTCTTCATCATGTTCGCCCCGGCGCCGCACCTCAACGGGCAGTACACCGTGGTGGGCGAGGTGACCTCCGGCATGGAGGTTGTCGATGCGATCAAGCGCGGGCGCGGGCAGGGCGGCAGCGTCGCCGCCCCCGCCGACGTGATGACCGAGGTCCGCGTCACCGAGTGATCGGCGCGTGAACCCGCGCCGGCGGGCCGCCACACGGCCCGTCACAAGCGCGTGCAGGGGGCTGGGCAGAGGCCCGGCCCCGGCGTCATCCTTTGCGCGGGAGGATGAACCATGATGCACCACGCCCGCCGCCAGACCCGTACTGCGACACGCGCGGCCCAGCCCCATGCCGCGCCACGCGCGGCTCAGACCCATGCCGCGCCACGCGCGGCCC
>JBPEXR010000365.1:0-4343 GCA_052031355.1 Paracoccaceae bacterium | reverse complement strand
CATTGGCGTTTTCCGCCGGTCCCGAGGCGCGCATGGGCGCCATCCTCAACTTCGCCGAGGCTGGCCGCCGCGACGAGGTCCTGGAAGCGCTCGACGCCGAGGCCGCCGATTTCGCCGCCGGCGTGCGCAAGGCGATTTTCACCTTCGCCGATATTCCGGCCCGGATCGACCCCGGCGACGTGCCGCGCATCCTGCGCGGTGTCGATGGGGGCGATCTGATCACCGCCATGGCCGGCGCCGGATCCGAGGCGCTGCAAACCGCCTGCGAGTTCCTGCTGGCGAACATGTCGCGCCGCATGGCCGACCAGCTGCGCGAACAGGTGGCCGAGGCCGGCACCGTCAAGCCGCGCGACGCCGAAGCCGCCCAGACCATCGTCGTCGGCGCCATCCGCGAGCTGCAACAAGCCGGGGAGATCACCTTCCTGGAGCCCGAGGACCCCCCCGAGGGTTAATTGCTCCCGACAACTCCCGCACAAGGAGCCCGCCTCGCTTCATCTCGCCAAAAATACTCCGGGGGTGAATGGCGCCGCAGGCGCCAGAGGGGGCAGAGCCCCCCATCGCCCACCGGGACGGCGCGCCCAAACGCCCACGAGGGCAACGCCCCCATTCCCACCCGAGGGCAGCGCCTCCCAACGCCCACGCCTCCCGGAGCACGCGCCCCGCGGCACCGCCAAAGCTTGCCCGCCGCCGCCCCTCCGCCTATGTCTGGCGCCGAGCATTCACCGCCCCGCAGGCCCTGACCCCCGTGAGCCAGAACGCCCCCACCCCGGCCCCGCCAGAGGGCAGACCGCCGCCGCGTCCCGTGCGCGGCGATGCCGAGGCGTCCTGGTCCGACTGGGCGCAGGACCGCATCCTGCGCGGGCTGATCGCCGGCGCGGGCGCCCTGCCCTGGGGGGCGCGGCTGGCGATGATGGGCTGGACCGTCTCGCGCGTCATCGCGCCGCTGGCCGGCTATCGCAGCCGCGCCATGGCCAACCTCGCCCACGTCTGGCCAGAGATGGACCGCGCCGAGCGGCGGCGCATCGCCGATGCGGTCGCCGACAACGCCGGGCGCACGATGATCGAGAACTATGACCCGCAGGGACTTTTGGCCCGCATGGCCCGCGCCAAGCCGCACGGCGCCGGGCTGGAGGCGATGGAGCGCGCGCGCGCCGCGGGCCGCCCGGTCCTGCTGGTCACCGGCCATTTCGGCAATTTCGAGGCCCCCCGTGCCGCGCTGATCGCCCGCGGCTGGCAGATCGGCGGCCTCTACCGGCCCATGTCGAACCCCTATTTCAACGCCCATTACGCGCAGAACATGCACGCGCTGGGCGGGCCGGTGTTCGAGCAGGGCCGCCGCGGAACGATGGGGCTGCTGAAGCACATCCGCCAGGGCGGCATGGGGGTTCTGCTCTTCGACATCTACGACAGCGCCGGCGTGCCGATCGACTTCCTGGGCCGGCCCGCGCCGACGCTGACCTCGGCGGCGGAGATCGCGCTGAAATGCGACGCGCTGCTGGTGCCCTTCTTCGGCACGCGGCTGGAGGATGGCCAGTCCTTCGACGTGGAATTCGAAGCCCCGGTGCCGCATGACACCCCCGAAGCGATGATGCGCGCGCTGACCCGGCGGCTGGAGGCGCGGGTGCTGGCGCGCCCCGAGCAATGGTTCTGGATTCACCGCCGCTGGAAGCCCAAGCGTCAGCGCAGGCGGGCGGCCGCCAGGATGGCGCCGTGACCGGCCTCCTGGATCACCACGACCGCCGGTAGATCGCCCTCGATCTCGCGCGACAACTCCAGCGGGGCCGCGCCGGTCCAATTGGCGATGACGCGCCAATCCTCGACGATATTGGCGTAGCGCAGCATCCGGCCGGCGTTCTCGCCGCGGGTGATCTCGACCTCGGCCTCGGGGGTGTAGCGCACGATCTGCACGTCGAGGGGGCCGAGCTCGCGCGCGGCGGTGGCGCGGATCGTGACGGCGCGCCCGGACCCGTCTTCCGGCGCCTCCACCGTCAGCGTGACCGGCGAGGGCGCATCGCGCCGGGCGCGGATGATGGCCGAGACGTCCACCGGGTGGCTGCCCATGACGTGCCGCACCCCGTCGATGATCATCTGCGGCGTATAGACCGAGCGGCGCCCGGCGGCGCGGGCATAGGCCTTCTGCCGCGCGGTGAAGGCGGGCTTGGCGAAGGCGTCCTTCCAGCCGATGTAATCCCAGTAGTCGACGTGCAGCGCCAGGGCGATCACGTCGGGCCGCTTGGCCAGTTCCGCCAGCAGCCGATCCGCCGGCGGGCAGGACGAACAGCCCTGCGAGGTAAAAAGCTCCACCACCACCGGGTCGGCGGCCTCCTCGGGCGGCGGCGCGCTTTGCGCCAGGGCCGGCGCCGCGCCGGCCAGCGCCAGCCAGAGGGTCGCGATGATCCCGGTCACGTTCAGCTTTGGCATTCGGTCCTCCGTTCGCCCCTGCCCATATAACGAGTTGCCCGCCCGCGCGACCAATCAAGGTTTTGCGAGAGAGGTTGAGCGCACTGGGAGCGTACTGGGAGCGCCCCGGGGAGTGCACGGTGAGCACGCCGGAGCGCCGCGCCGCGCGCGACCGTCCCGCACCCGCCCGATGTCCGCCATGCAGCCGCTCAATTCAGTGTGCAATGGTATACAAATTTGCCCGCGCCCCCTTGATCGCGCCCCCGCAATCGGTCAAAAGCGGCGCCAGCAAACCCTGCAATTCGGTACCCAAGGGAGGCCTCCATGCCCATCACCGTCGGACAGGATACAGCCAAGGCGCGCAAGACCCTCAGCGCCGGCGGCAAGTCCTTCGCCTATTACTCGATCCCCGCCGCGCAAGACGCCGGCCTGGGCGATTTCAGCCGCCTGCCCGCCGCCCTGAAGGTGGTGCTGGAGAACATGCTGCGCTTCGAGGACGGCAAG
Source organism: Paracoccaceae bacterium (assembly GCA_052031355.1). GTDB lineage: Bacteria > Pseudomonadota > Alphaproteobacteria > Rhodobacterales > Rhodobacteraceae > JBPEXR01. The sequence goes on along the minus strand of JBPEXR010000365.1, from coordinate 1,439 downwards.
ACCGTCAGCACCGACGACATCAAGGCCTTCGCGGAATGGGCCGAGAAGGGCGGCCGCAACCCGCGCGAGATCGCCTACCGCCCGGCCCGCGTGCTGATGCAGGACTTCACCGGGGTTCCGGCCGTGGTGGACCTGGCGGCCATGCGCGACGGCATCAAGGAACTGGGCGGCGATCCGCAGAAGATCAACCCGCTGAACCCGGTCGACCTGGTCATCGACCACTCGGTCATGATCGACGAGTTCGGCAACCCGCGTGCCTTCCAGATGAACGTGGACCGCGAATACGAGCGGAACATGGAGCGGTACCAGTTCCTGAAGTGGGGCCAGAAGGCCTTCAACAACTTCCGCGTGGTGCCGCCGGGCACCGGCATCTGCCACCAGGTGAACCTGGAATACCTGGCCAAGACCGTCTGGTCGGACGAGGACCAGAACGGTGAGCTGGTCGCCTACCCCGACACGCTGGTCGGCACCGACAGCCACACCACCATGGTCAACGGCGCGGCCGTCCTGGGCTGGGGCGTCGGCGGGATCGAGGCCGAGGCCGCGATGCTGGGACAGCCGATCTCGATGCTGATCCCCGAGGTCATCGGCTTCAAGCTGACCGGCGCGATGGTCGAGGGCACCACCGCCACCGACCTGGTGCTGCGCGTCGTGCAGATGCTGCGCGAGAAGGGCGTGGTCGGCAAGTTCGTGGAATTCTACGGCGACGGGCTGGACAACGTGCCGCTGGCGGACCGCGCCACCATCGGCAACATGGCGCCCGAGTACGGCGCCACCTGCGGCTTCTTCCCGATCGACGACGAGACGCTGCGCTACCTGGAGCAGACCGGCCGCGACAAGGACACGATCGCGCTGGTCGAGGCCTATGCCAAGGAAAACGGCATGTGGCGCGACAAGGGCTACGAGCCGGTCTACACCGACACGCTGGAGCTGGACATGGGCACCGTGGTGCCGGCCATCTCCGGCCCCAAGCGCCCGCAGGACCACATCGCGCTGACCGACGCGGCCAGTGCCTTCGGCGAATACGTCAAGGGCCAGCGCAGCGCCGCCGACGGCTCCGAGCGTGCCGAGGCCCGCTGGGAGGCCGAGGGCGGCCAGCCCGAGCCGGTGAAGATCCCCGGCGACGAAGGCCACCACAAGCGCGGTTTCGTGGAGACCGAGAACGGCCACTACCAGCTGCACGACGGCTCGGTCGTGATCGCCTCGATCACCTCCTGCACCAACACCTCGAACCCCTACGTGATGATCGGCGCGGGCCTTGTGGCGCGCAAGGCGCGCGAGCTGGGTCTGGACCGCAAGCCCTGGGTGAAAACCTCGCTGGCGCCGGGCAGCCAGGTCGTCTCGGCCTACCTGGAGGCCGCGGGCCTGCAGGAGGACCTCGACGCCATCGGCTTCAACCTGGTGGGCTATGGCTGCACCACCTGCATCGGCAACTCGGG
>JBPEXR010000364.1:0-2207 GCA_052031355.1 Paracoccaceae bacterium | reverse complement strand
GATCACCGTCAGCTCCAGCGCGCCTGCCGCACCCGTGCCCGGCGGTAGCGCCACCTCGCCCGGCCGCATCTCCTTGTCCATCTGCCTGCCCTCCCGCCCGTTGCCTGCCTGCCAGCTATAGCCAGCGCGGCGCGGCGCGAAAAGCCGCCCGCCGCCTCACGCCTGCGCGAGGGGCGGTTCCACGGTGCGTGCCCCCGTGGCAGGCTGCCAGCATGATCCATCTCGCCTCATCCCGCCCGCGCGCCACGGTCTGCGCGCTGCTGCTGGCCCCCTGGCTTGCCGCCTGCGCGGGCGATGAAACCCTGACCGGCTACGGCGCCGCCGGGCGCGACTGGCGGCTGACCGAATGGCAGGGCGCGCCCCCGCCCGCCCCGCTGGCCCTGCGCTTTCCCGCCCCGGGCCAGGTCGAGGGCACCGGCCCCTGCAACAGCTTCAGCGCCGCCCAACGCGCGCCCTACCCGTGGTTCGAACTGGCGGAGATGGCCGTGACCGAACGCGCCTGCCCGGACCTGGCGGCAGAAGGCGCGCTGCTGCAGGCGCTGCAGGCCGCGACGCTGGTGGAGGTTGGGCCGCAGACGCTCATCCTGACGGCGGAGGGTGGCGGCGGGGAGATGGTGTTCACGGCCGCGCCGGATGGGTGAGGCGGGCGCCCCGGCGCATGCGAGCCAAGCAGCTATGAGGATGGGAGGGTTAGGGCCATTCATGACCTCTTTGCCCCCAACAATCACGGCGCAGGCTTAGCCCACCTTAGGCCGCAGCACTGCGCATCCCCGACTGCACGCGGCCGGTGACCGCTCACCCCTCCCCCAGCGCCCGGCGGGTGAACGCCTCCACGTAGGCCGCGCGGGCCGCCGGCAGCGGCTTGTCCCCCAGCGCCGGGGCGAGGTGGTTCTCGAGGAAATACCCGGTGGTACGCAGGGCGGCGGCGATCTCGGCGTCCGAGGCCTCGCCCTCGCCGCGCAGCACCGGGGGCAGCGGCAGCAGGCGGTCGGCCCATTCCCCCGCCCCCGCGGCCGAAACCGCCCGCCCGGTGCGCGGCGAGACATAGGTCAGCCCCTCGGTCGCGCCGGTCGCCGCGCAGGTGCCCAGGTCCAGGCCGAAGCCCGTCTCCTCCAGCAGCGCGCGCTCCCAGCGCAGGTAGGCCAGCGGCCAGAGATCCCCCTGGCCCAGAAGGTCCAGCAGCTGCGCGCTGCGGTCATGCAGCGCCGGGTGCGGGGCGCGCTCGGGCAGGCAGAAGGCCAGCAGCGCGCAGACGGCGTTGAGGCCCTTCAGCGCCATGCGGTCCGACAGGGCGGTGGCGGCGCGGCTGCGCAGCGGCTCGGCGGTATAGGCGCCAAGGTGCTCTTCCAGCCTTGCGCGCCAGCCGACGGCCAGTTGCGCGCCGGGTTGCAGCAGCGGCGCGATGCGCCGGCTGGCCCCGCCCCGGACCACGCCCAGGTGCCGCCCGTGCCCGCGGGTGAACACCTCCGCGATGGCCGAGCTTTCGCCATGCGGGCGCACCGTCAGCAATATCCCCTCGTCGCGCCATTCCATGGCGCCACTCTGGCCGCTCGCCGGGGGCGCGACAAGCGGGCTTGCCGGATCGCCGATCCTCGCGTCAATATGCGGGGATGAAACTGTCGCTCACAGCCCGCCTCACCGCCGCAGCCGTCGCCGTGGTCACCGGAGTGTCCCTTGGGGTGCAGGCCGGGGTCACAGCCGCCACCATGCCCGAGGCCACCGCGGCCGAGGTCGCCTGGGCGCTGGCGCAGTACTTCACCATCCTGACGAACACGCTGGTGCTGCTGGTCTTTGCCTTCATGGCGGTCAGCGGGCGCGGGCTGGGCGCGGGCCCGCTGGCGGCGGTGACCCTCTGGGCCGCGCTGGTGGGGCTGGTCTACCACCTGCTGCTGGCCGACGCCTGGGCGCCGCAGGGGGCGGCCTGGTGGGCCGACCAGGGGCTGCACACGGTGATGCCGCTGGCCGTCTTCACCTGGTGGAGCGCCTTCGCCCCGATGCGCGGTCTGCGCGGCACCGGGCCGGTGGTCTGGCTGGTCTGGCCGCTGATCTACACCGCCTACGCCATGACGCGCGGCGTGGTCGAAGGGGGCTATCCCTATTTCTTTCTCGACCTCGAGCAGTTCGGCGCGGTGGACGTGATGCGCAACATCGCCGCGTTGGCCGTGGCCCTGCTGATCGGCGGCTACCTGCTGCTGGGCCTGGGCTAC
>JBPEXR010000363.1:0-3428 GCA_052031355.1 Paracoccaceae bacterium | reverse complement strand
GTAGAGCATTACCTTGCCAAGGTAAGGGTCGTGAGTTCGAATCTCATCGCCCGCTCCAATTCCTCCCCCGGCGGGAGGCGGGATGTGAAAAGGGTCGCCCTCGGGCGGCCCTTTCGCGTTTCCGGGCGTCCCGATCTCGGCGCGCCCCACCGCCAAGACGGCCCCCCGCCCTTCGCCTTCGCGCGCGCCTGCCCTATAACCGGCTCATGTTCCAGGATCTGCTGTCCCGCCTCACCGGCACTGACCCCGCCCCGCTGCCCGACGCCGACGCGCGCCTGGCCCTTGCCGCCCTGCTGGTCCGCGTCGCCCGCGCCGACGGGACCATGGACCCCGGCGAGGCGCGGCGCATCGACCGCATCCTCGCCGCCCGCTACGGGCTGACCGAGGATGCCGCCCGCGAGCTGCGCGCCGACGCCGAGACGCTGGAGGCCGAGGCCCCCGACACCGTGCGCTTCACCCGTGCCATCAAGGATGCCGTCCCCTTCGACGACCGCCTCGCGGTGATCGAGGCGCTATGGGACATCGTGCTGGCCGACGGCGCCCGCGACCAGGAGGAGGACGCCCTCCTGCGCATGGTGGCCCCGCTCCTGGGCGTCAACGACCGCGACAGCGCCATCGCCCGGCAAAGGGTCGAGGCGCGGCGCAGCGCCGGGGCATGATCGCCGCCCTGCCGATGTACGACCTGCCCGGCCTGCGGGCCGATTGGGACGCGCTTTGGCAGGACATCCGCGACCGGCTGCCCCCCGAGATGGCGGCAGACGCGCCGGACCGCCTGGCCCGCGGCGGCGATCCCTGGGGGGATTGGCAATCGCCCGACCTGCTGCTTTCGCAGACCTGCGGGCTGCCCTTCCGCGCCCGGCTGCGGGCGCGCGTGACCCTGGTGGCCGCGCCCGACCACCGCCTGCCGGGCTGCGCGCCGGGGCAATATTGCTCGGTCCTGCTGGGCCGGGCGGGCGCGACGCTGGCGCAGGCGGCGACGGGTCGCTTCGCCTTTAACGAGGGGCTTTCCGAATCGGGCTGGGCCGCGCCGCTGCGATTCTTCGGCGCCCCGCTGCCCTTCGCCGCGCTTGTGCAGACGGGCAGCCACGCCGCCTCCGCCCGCGCGGTGCTGGAAGGCGCGGCCGACCTCGCCGCGCTCGACGCGCAAAGCTGGCGCCTTCTGCAACGCGAAGACCCCGATCTGGGCGCCCTGCGCGTGCTGGCCCGGACGGCCCCGGCCCCCGCCCTGCCCTTCGTCACCGCCGCCGGGCGCGCGCCCGAGCCGCTGGCCCGCGCCCTCGCCGGCGCCATCGCCGCGCAACCGGCCGAGCGGCAGGACCGTCTCGGCCTCTACGGCATCGCCCCGGCGGATGCGGCCGCCTATTGCGCCCTTCCGTTGCCTCCCGCGCCCGCCGAAACGGGTTTACCCACCGTCAACTTGGCCCGCCCGGGGCCGGAATGACCGTTTTGCAAGTTGCAAACGCGCGTTTTTTCGGCCCTATTGTGCCCCTGAAATTCCATGATGCCGCACCAAGGGGCCGTTTTGTCAGAGCAAGATCCCGTCATCCAGATCACCGACCTCCACAAGTGCTATGGCCAGCTGGAGGTGCTCAAGGGCGTCGACATCACCGCCCGCAAGGGGGACGTCGTCTCGCTGATCGGCTCCTCGGGGTCCGGCAAGTCCACGCTTCTGCGCTGCTGCAACCTGCTGGAGGACAGTCAGCAGGGCGAGATCCGCTTCAAGGGCGAGCCGGTGCGCTGGCGCGGCGAAGGCCTGCACCGCCACCCGGCCGACCCCAAGCAGGTGCTGCGCATCCGCACCAACCTGTCGATGGTCTTCCAGCAGTTCAACCTGTGGTCCCACATGACCATCCTGCAGAACGTCATGGAAGCCCCCCTGACCGTGCTGGGGCGCGACCGGGCCGAGGTCGAGGAGGCCGCGCGCGGCTACCTTGAGAAGGTCGGCATCGGCGACAAGGCCGGGGCCTATCCCGCGCAGCTTTCGGGCGGCCAGCAGCAGCGCGCCGCCATCGCCCGCGCCCTGTGCATGGAGCCGCAGGCCCTGCTTTTCGACGAGCCGACATCGGCCCTCGACCCCGAGCTGGAGCAGGAGGTCGTCCGCGTCATCAAGGACCTGGCCGCGGAGGGGCGGACCATGCTGATCGTGACCCACGACATGAAGATGGCGGCCGACGTCTCGGACCACGTCGTCTTCCTGCACAAGGGGCTGGTCGAGGAGGAAGGCGCGCCGGACGCCCTCTTCGGCAATCCGCAATCCGAGCGGCTGCAGGGCTTTCTGTCCTCGACACAGGCCGCCTGATCCGTCTAACCACAACGATACCAAACTAGGGAGACCACAATGAAAAAGCTTATCCTCACCACTGCGGCCGCCGCGCTGGCCGCCGGTGCGGCCCTGGCCGACAGCCATTCCGTCGTGCGCCTGGGGACCGAGGGCGCCTACCCTCCGTACAACTTCATCGACGACAACGGCGAAGTGGCCGGCTTCGAGCGCGAGCTGGGCGACGAGCTCTGCGCGCGCGCCGAGCTGACCTGCGAATGGGTCACCAACGACTGGGATTCGATCATCCCGAACCTCGTGTCGGGCAACTACGATGCGATCATCGCCGGCATGTCGATCACCGACGAGCGCAAGGAAGTGGTGGACTTCACCCAGAACTACACCCCGCCCTCGCCCTCTGCCTACGCGGCCATGTCGGATGACGTGGACCTCGAGGGCGGCGTGATCGCGGCCCAGACCGGCACCATCCAGGCGGCGCATATCGCCTCCTCGGGCGCGACGCTGCTGGAATTCCCGAACCCGGACGAGACCGTCTCGGCGGTGAAATCGGGCGAGGCGGACGCCGTTCTGGCCGACAAGGACTTCCTGATCCCGGTCGTCGAGGGCGACGAGAACATGAGCTTCGTCGGCGAGGATATCCCGCTGGGCGGCGGCATCGGCATGGCCTTCCGCAAGTCCGACCCCGAGATGCGCGAGAAGTTCGACGCCGCGATCCAGTCCATGAAGGACGACGGCACGCTGAACGAGCTGATCGTGAAGCACCTGGGCGAAGACAGCCCGCGCTTCTGATCGCCTGAACTTCGGGGAAGGCGCCCGCCGCCTTCCCCACCCTGACCGCCCCGGGCCCGCCGCCGGAACCATCCGGCCCACCCCCCGCGGCCGTCGAGATGACGAGGCCCCCCATCTTCGGTTTCTGCGCAGATCCTTCGACCTTGCCGCAATGGCAATGGCTGGCCTGTTTCCTGACCACCGGGAAGCACATGGCCTTCTATGTCTCCTTCGGCACCGTGCTGCTGCTGCTGGCGATCACCGCGCCCACGGCGCTGCTGTTCGGCTTCGGCGGGGCGACCGCCGCGCGGGCGCGCTTCGCGCCGCTGCGCTGGTTCGGCAAGGGCTACATCTCGATCGTGCGCGGCGTGCCCGACATCGC
>JBPEXR010000362.1:0-3215 GCA_052031355.1 Paracoccaceae bacterium | reverse complement strand
AAGATGGCCGGCAGCGTCCCCGAGGCCTGGCCGAAGATGCGCCCGCCGCGGCTGCCCGAATGGCTGCGCGGCCCGCTGGTCGAGGCTTACGATCCCGCCACCGTCGCGGCGATGGAGGCCGTGCATTTCGCGGGCGCACCGCTGGACCTGACGCCGCGGCGGGCCGAGTTGGCCGTGCCCCTGGCCGCGCAGCTGGGGGCGGAGGTGCTGCCCACCGGCTCGCTGCGGCTGGCGGGGGCGGGGCAGGTTTCCGCCCTGCCGGGATTCGCCGATGGCGACTGGTGGGTGCAGGACGCCGCCGCCGCCTTGCCGGCGCGGCTATTGGCGGCCGCGCCGGGGGAGAAGGTGCTCGACCTTTGCGCCGCGCCGGGGGGCAAGACGTTGCAGCTGGCCGCCGCCGGGGCCGAGGTGACCGCCCTCGATATCTCCGCCGCGCGCATGGCGCGGGTGGAGGAGAACCTCAAGCGCACCGGCCTGCAGGCGCGCTGCGTCACCGGCGATGCGCTGGCGTTCGACGAGGGCGGCTTTGACGCCGTGCTGCTGGATGCGCCCTGTTCCGCCACCGGGACGATCCGCCGCCACCCGGACCTGCCGCACGCCAAGGACGGCTCGGACTTCGGCGCGCTGATCGAGTTGCAGGCGCAGATGATCGACCAGGCGCTTGGGCTGCTGCGCCCCGGCGGGCGGCTGGTGTTCTGCACCTGCTCGCTGCTGCCCGACGAGGGCGAATGCCAGGTCGAAGAGGCGCTGGCGCGTCACCCCGGCCTGTCGGTCGACGCTGCGGCCACCGCGATGCCCGGCGTCGATCCCGCCTGGCGGACCGAGGAGGGCGGCCTGCGCCTGCGGCCCGATTTCTGGGCCGAGCGGGGCGGGATGGACGGGTTCTACATGGCCCTTCTGCGCAAGCCCTAGGGGCCGGTGCCCCGCCCCGCATCGCGGCCCCCGCCCCGGGGCGCGGGGCGGGAATCGGTGACTCCCCGCGCCCCGGCCGGTATGCTGCCCGGGAAAACGCCGCGAGAGCGCTTGAGGCAGGCATGTCCTATCCAGATAGCTGGTCGGCGCGTCGCACGCGCCTGATGAACCGCATCCACGCCCGCGCCAGCTGCCTGGCGCGCCCGGCGAAAGGCACCGCGCGCCCGGCAGAGCCGCGTTCGGTCGGGGTCTATGCGCGCGGGCGGCAGCTTCTGGCCGGCAACCTGATGTTCGCCGGCCACCTGGTCGAGGCGCCCGACGCGATGCTCTGGGAGGTGGCGCCGCCGATCCCGGCCTACCTGGACGAAATCCAGGGCTTCGGCTGGCTGGACGACCTGGCGGCGGTGGGCGATGGCCGTGCCCGTGCGTTGGCGCAGCGCTGGTTGCTGGGCTGGATCGCCGCCTATGGCGCGGGGCGCGGCCCGGGCTGGACGCCGCGGCTGACCGGGCGGCGGATGATGCGCTGGCTGCAGCACGGCGCCTTCCTGACCCGCGGCATGACGCCGGAGGACATGCGCCGCCTGCACCGCGCAATGGGGCGGCAGACGGTCTTCCTGGCCCGGCGCTGGCGCGCGGCCGGCGAGGGCCTGCCGCGGTTCGAGGCCCTTTCGGGGCTGGTGCACGCCGCCCGCACCCTGGTGGGGCTGGAGCGTTACGCCGAGCCGGCGCGCCGCGCGCTGGGCGCCGAATGCGCCCGCGCCATCGGGCCGGAGGGCGGCCTGCCCTCGCGCAACCCCGAGGAACTGCTGGAGGTGTTCACCCTGCTCACCTGGACCGACGCCTTGCTGCGCGAGGCAGGCTCCGGCCCCGACCCCGAGCATCGCGCGGCGATGGAGCGGATCGCCCCGACCCTGCGCGCCCTGCGCCACGCCGACGGCGGACTGGCGCGGTTCCACGGCGGCGGCCGGGGGATCGACGGGCGGCTGGACGCGGCGCTGGCCCATACCCCGGTGCGCCACCGGGCCGAGGGCGGGCTGGCCATGGGCTACGCGCGGCTGTCGGGCGGGCGCAGCAGCGTGGTGATCGACGCCGCGCCCCCGCCCGCCGGGGCGGCCAGCTTCAACGCCCATGCCTCGACCCTGGCGTTCGAGCTGACCTCGGGGCGGCGCCCGCTGATCGTCTCCTGCGGGGCGGGCGGCGCCTTCGGCGAGGATTGGCGCCGCGCCGGCCGGGCGACCCCCTCGCATTCCACGCTTTGCCTGCAGGGCTATTCCAGCGCCCGGCTGGGCCGCGCCGGGCTGATCGCCGGCGCGCGGCGCGAGCAGCTGGAGGACGGCCCCCGCCGGGTGCCGATCGAGATGACGACGGTCGAGGACGGCCACCGCTTCGAGGGGGCGCACGACGGCTACGTCGCGACCCACGGGCTGACCCACGCGCGGCTGCTGGAACTGACCTTCGACGGCCGCGCCCTGGTGGGCGAGGACATGCTGATGGTGCTGGAGGAGGGCGACCGCCCGCGGTTCGACCGCGCCATCGCCGCGGCGGCGGGCGAAGGGCTGCCCTGGCAGCTGCGGTTCCACCTGCACCCGGACGTCGAGGCCGAGGTGGACCCGGGCGGGGCCGCCGTCTCGCTGGCGCTGAAAAGCGGCGAGCTGTGGGTCTTCCGCCAGGAGGGGCAGGCGGAACTGACGCTGGAGCCCTCGGTCTACCTGGAGCGTGGGCGCCTGAAGCCGCGCGCCACGCTGCAAATCGTGCTGCGCGGCGCCGTTCAACGCCCGGCGCTGCGCCTGCGCTGGTCGCTCTCCAAGGCCGAGGAGACCGCCATCGCGGTGCGCGACCTGGCGCCGACGCCCTGAGCCGCGCGGCCGGTTCGCGCCGGCGCCCGCGCGCCCCGCGCCCCCCGGCCCGTAGCCCCCACCTCGCTCCCCTCCGCGCGCGGGTTCCATCCGGCGCCGGAATGGCCTATGGCAACGCCAAGTCCGTTCCCGCCAGCCTCTACCGGAGCCCTGCATGACCGACCTCGTCCCCCTTCGCCGCGCGCTTCTTTCCGTCTCCGACAAGACCGGCCTTGTCGACCTGGCCCGCGCCCTCGACGCCCGGGGGGTGGAGCTGCTCTCCACCGGGGGCTCGGCCCGGACCCTGCGCGAAGCAGGCCTGCCGGTGCGCGACGTCTCCGAGGTGACGGGCTTTCCGGAGATGATGGACGGCCGCGTCAAGACGCTGCACCCGATGGTGCACGGCGGCCTTCTGGCGCTGCGCGACAACCCCGAGCACCGCGCCGCGATGGACGAGCATGGCATCGG
>JBPEXR010000361.1:0-3251 GCA_052031355.1 Paracoccaceae bacterium | reverse complement strand
TGGAGGCCCACGAGGGGCTGACCGAGGCGGAAAGCGCCGCCCTCAACGCCCGGCTGATCCTGGTGCTGGCCAACCACCTGGGCGATCCGGAGGTGCTGCGCGAGGCGATCGCGGTGGCGCGCGCCGCTGGGGCGCCCGATGCCCGGAACAGCGCAGAGGCGGGCACGGCATGAGCGAGATCGTCCTTTACGACTACTGGCGCTCCTCCGCCGCCTACCGGCTGCGCATCGCGCTGAACATGGCGGGGCTGGCCTATCGCAGCGTGTCGGTGGACCTGGTCGCGGGCGAACAGCGCAGCCCCGAACACCTGGCCCGCAACCCGCAAGGCTTCGTGCCGGTGCTGGAGATTGACGGTCTGCGGCTGACCCAATCGCTGGCCATCCTCGATTACCTCAACGACACGCGCGACCTCGGCCTTCTGCCCGAGGGGGCGGCCGAGCGGGCCCGCGTGCGCGCGCTGGCACAGGTGATCGCGGTGGACCTGCACCCGGTCTGCAACCTCTCGGTCGCGGCCCATGCCACGCGGCTGACCGGGCGGGACGAGACCAAGGCCGAATGGATGCAGCACTTCATCCCGCGCGGCCTTGCCGCCTTCGAGGCGCTGCTGGGCGGCTTCACCCAGACCCCCTTTGCCGCGGGCGACCGGCCGGGGCTGGCCGACATCTGCCTGATGCCGCAGGTCTACAACGCCGAACGCTGGGGCGTGCCGCTGGACCCATACCCGCGCCTGCGCGCGGTGGCCGAGGCCTGCGCCGCCCATCCCGCCTTCGCCGCCGCGCACCCCGAGGCCTGCAAGCCTTGACTTTCCCCTTCCCCGCACCGCCAATGACCGCGGAGGGAGAGGGGAATGAAGTGGACTGATTTCGCCAAATGGGGGCGCCGGGTCTCCGACTGGGCAGCCGAGTATCACGCCGGGCTGCGCGACCGCCCCGTGCGGGCCCAGACGCCGCCCGGCTCGGTCCTCGCCGCCCTGCCGCTGGCCCCGCCCGAACGCCCCGCCCCGATGGAGGCGATCATGTCCGACTTCCAGTCGGTCGTGATGCCCGGGCTGACCCATTGGCAGCACCCGAGATTCTTCGCCTATTTCCCCGCCAACGCGGCGCCGGCCTCGGTGCTGGCGGAATACCTGGTCGCCACCGTCGCGCCGCAATGCATGCTCTGGCAGACCTCGCCCGCCGCGACCGAGATGGAGACGCGGATGATGGGCTGGCTGCGCCAGGCCATCGGCCTGCCGGAGGAGTTTACCGGCGTGGTGCAGGACAGCGCCAGCACCGCCACCCTGGCCGCGCTTCTGGTGATGCGCGAGCGCGCGCTTGACTGGACGGGCAACACCAAGGGCCTGTCGGGCCAGCCGCGGCTGCGCGTCTACTGCTCGTCCGAGGTGCATTCCTCGGTCGATCGGGCGGCCTGGATCGCCGGGATCGGCGGCGACAACCTGGTGCGCATCCCGGTGCAGGGCCCGCGCCGGGGGATGGACCTGCAAGCCCTGCGCGCCGCCATCGCGGACGACCGCGCCGCGGGGCTGCAGCCCGCCGGCATCGTCGGCTGTACCGGCGGCACCGGCATGGGCGCCTGCGACGATATCCGCGGCATCTGCGAGATCGCCCAGGAAGAGGGCCTTTTCACCCACGTCGACGCCGCCTGGGCGGGCGCGGCGATGATCTGCCCGGAGTTTCGCAGCCTCTGGGACGGGGTGGAGATGGCGGATTCGGTGGTCTTCAACCCGCACAAGTGGCTGGGCGCGCAGTTCGACTGCTCGGCCCATTTCCTGCGCGACCCGGCAGCGCTGCAGCGCACGCTGGCGATCCGCCCCGAGTATCTGCGCACCCCGGGCGCCGAGGCGATCGTCGATTACTCGGAAATGTCGATCCCGCTGGGCCGCCGCTTCCGGGCGCTGAAGCTGTGGTTCCTGATCCGCGCCCACGGGCTGGAGGGGCTGCGCGGGATGATCCGCAACCATGTCGCCTGGGCGCGGGCGCTGGCCGCGCGGTTGAAGGAGCACCCGGATTTCGAGATTACCTCCGCCCCCATCCTGTCGCTTTTCACCTTCCGCTACCGCCCGGCGGGTGTCGCCGACCTCGACGCGCTGAACCTGTCGCTGCTGGGCGCGCTGAACGACGCGGGGCGGATTTACCTGACGCAGACGCGCCTCGACGGGGCGCTGGTGCTGCGCTTCCAGGTCGGGGCCTTCTCGGCCACCGAGGCCGATGTCGCCCTGGCCTATGACGAGATCACCGCCCGCGCCGCGCGCCTGCCGCGCGATGGCGACGACGGCGGCGACGACGGCGGTGGCGCCGGCACGGCGGGGGGCCTCTAGCCATGCCCGCGCCCCGGAACCGCTTCAAGGCCGCGCTGGCCGCAGGCAAACCGCTGTTCGGCTGCTGGCTGGGCACGGCCGAGGCTTACCTTGCCGAGGTCACCGGCCGCGCCGGGTTCGACTGGGTTCTGGTCGACGGCGAACACGCGCCCAACGACCTGCGCTCGATCACCGCGCAGCTGCAGGTGCTGGAAGGGCTGGGCCCGGATGTCCTGGTCCGCCTGCCCTGGGGCGAGGACTGGCGCATCAAGCAGGCGCTCGACGCCGGGGCGCAAAGCCTGATGATCCCGATGGTCGAAAGCGCCGCGGAGGCGCGCCGCCTGGTGCGCGCCACGCGCTACCCGCCCGAGGGCATCCGCGGCATGGGCGCGATGCTGGCGCGGGCCTCGCGCTTCGGGGCGATCGGCGATTACGCCGCCACCGCGAATGACCAGATCTGCCTCATCGTGCAGCTGGAAAGCGGCGCCGCGCTGGACGCGATCGAGGAGATCTGCGCCGTCGACGGCATCGACGGCTGCTTCATCGGCCCCGCCGACCTGGGCGCGGACCTTGGCCTCGCCCCCGGCTCGGAGGCGCTGCGGGCCCGCATCCACGACGCGCTGGGCCGCATTCGCGCCTGCGGCAAGGCGGCCGGGGTGATGAGCACCGATGACGCCGCCACCCCCGGCCATATCGCCGCCGGGGCGACCATACTGGCCGTGGGCATCGACATCTGCCTGATGGCCGAGGCCCTGCGCGCCAAGGCGGCGCGCTGGTCGGGCGGGGAAGAGGGCGAGGCGTAGGGCACAGGTCTAGGCGCAACCCGCCGAATCCTTGCCTGCGCCGCGAAGCCCGGCATAGTCGGAAGAGACCTATCGCGAAGGGGACGCAGATGGCTGGTATTGCTGCAACCGGGCGCCGCGGCCTGCGCCGGGCCCTGTCCACCGTGGCGGCC
>JBPEXR010000360.1:0-5924 GCA_052031355.1 Paracoccaceae bacterium | reverse complement strand
CATCCAAGCCCAGCTTGTCCTTCACCGAGAAACATCGCCTCGAGGCGCTGCCGGAGGAGATGGCCCGGCTGGAGGCGGAGATCGCCAAGCTGGAGGAGCTTCTCTCGGACGCGGACCTCTTTCACCGCGAGCCGGTGAAGTTCAAGAAGGCCACCGAGGCGTTGGCGGCGCGGCAGGAAAAACTCTCCGCGGCCGAGGAAGAATGGCTGGAGCTGGCGGAGAAGGCAGAGGCCGTGGGGCAGTAGGGGCGCGCGGGGCGGCCCGCATACTCTCTGAAGACGCGAATCGAACGCCGTCGCAAGGGCTTGCGCCGCGACGCTCATGTAACAGCCGTTTGGGGAAAGCCTGGAGCGGGTAACGGGAATCGAACCCGTAACAAGAGCTTGGGAAGCTCGTGTGATACCTTTTCACCATACCCGCTCGGGCGACGGTCTGGATAGTCCAAAGCGTCGCCCGCGTCAACGGGGTGAAGGCGCTTCAGCGCGCCAGGTGGTCGGTGGTGAAGAGGTAATCCGCCTCGCCCGAATGGCAGGCGATGCAGCCCTGGTCGGCCCCCTTGGCGACGCGCCCGGCCAGCGCCATGCCGGCGGGGTTCTGGTCCAGCGTGCCATCGGGCAGGTACTTGGCCCAGAACCAGTCCTGGTTCTCCGGGTCATAGCCTTCCTCGCGGCGGAACATGACCGTCAGCGCGCCGAGGTGTGTCGCCGGATCGCCCAGGACCTCGGAGACGGAGACGCCCTCGGGGCCGTAGTTGCGTTTGACGATCAGGTCGCCCTCGTGCCCGTCGACGCTGGCGGTCAGGTAGAAGGTCTCCAGCAGCATGCCGTGCGGCTCGACCCCCTGGTAGGGGAAGGACATCACCATCGCATCGCCCGCCATGTCGGCGGCGATCATCGCCTCCCACAGCAGTGCGGCATAGGCGGTGTCTTCCTCGGTGCCGAAGGTGGCCTCCTGCGCGATGGCGGCCGGCGCGGCCCAGCCCAGCGCGAGCGCCAGCGCGGCGCCTTGTAAGGTGCGGGTCATCGGTCTTCCCTCCCATTTGATGATCTGGGGGAAGTCTACGCCCTGCGGGGGGCGGGCTAGCGTCAATTCGCCCTCACGTCTGCGTGGTCGGCGCGTGTGCTTGGGGAGGCCCGCGGCCCGGGCGGAGGCCCGGGCGGCGCGCTGCCCTCAACGCCGGCGGCGCCGGCGCCCCTCGGTCCCCTGGTTGAAATCCACCTCGGGCAGGGGCACGGCGGCGCGCAGTCGCGCGAAGGGCGCGCTGGCGTGGGGGATGGCGTTGGCGGCGACGAAATGCTCCTGGAAGCGCGGGGCGATGGCCGTCTCCACCTTGGTGATGCGCCGCACCAGCGCCTCGACCTGCTGGCGCGCCTCGCGCGAGCAGAGCGCCATCCGCGCCCCGGTGCCGGCGGCGTTGCCGGCGCTGGTCACCCGGTCCTCCGGCGCGTCGGGGATCATCCCCAGCACCAGCGCGTGGCGGGGCGAGATATGGGCCCCGAAGGCCCCGGCCAGCACCACGCGGTCCACCGTCTCGGCGCCCATCTCGTCCATCAGCAGGCGGGCCCCGGCGTAGAGGGCGGACTTGGCCAGCTGGATCGCCCGCACGTCGCCCTGGGTCACCGCGATCTCGGCCGAGGCGGGCGCCTCGCCATCGTGCAGCACGTAGGCGAAGGTGCGCCCGTCGGGGCGGCAGCGGGGGCTGCCCGTCGCCTCCGGCCCGCCGATGCGGCCCGAGGCGTCCAGCAGGCCGGCCATGCGCATCTCGGCCACCGCCTCGATGATGCCGGATCCGCAGATGCCGGTGATGCCGGTGGCGGCGACCGCCTCGGCAAAACCCGGCTCGTCGGACCAGAGGGGGCAGCCGATGACGCGAAAGCGCGGCTCCTTGGTGGCGGGATCGATCCGCACCGCCTCGATGGCGCCGGGGGCGGCGCGCTGCCCGGCGCTGATCTGCGCGCCCTCGAAGGCCGGGCCGGTGGGCGAGGAGCAGGCCAGCACCCGGCCGCGCTGGCCGAGCAGCAGCTCGGCATTGGTGCCCACGTCGACGATCAGCACCAGGTCGTCGCTGTCCTGCGGCGCCTGGGCGAGGGCCACCGCGGCGGCGTCGGCCCCGACATGGCCGGCGATGCAGGGCAGCACGTAGACCTGCGCCGCGGGGTTCATTGCCGACAGGCCCAGCGCGCGGGCGGAGAGGTCCATCCCCTCGCTGCTGGCCAGCGCGAAGGGGGCCTGGCCCAGCTCCACCGGGTCGATCCCCAGCAGCAGGTGGTGCATCACCGGGTTGCAGACCACCGTCGCCTCGACCAGCAGGCGCGGTGCGCAGCCTGCCTCGCGCGCCAGATCGCCCGCCAGCCGGTCCAGCGCCTCGCGCACCGCGGCGGTCATCTCCTCTGCGCCACCGGGGTTCAGCATGGCGTAGCTGACGCGGCTCATCAGGTCCTCGCCGAAGCGGATCTGCGGGTTCATCACCCCGGCGGCGGCGACCACCTCGCCGGTGGAAAGGTCGGTCATATGCGCCGCGATGGTGGTGGAGCCAAGGTCGATCGCCAGCCCGTAGAGCCCCGCCTCGTGCAGCCCGGGCCAGAGGTCCAGCAGCACCGCGCCCGCATCGCGGTGGCCGCGCCGCAGGGCGACGGTGACGCGCCAGTCGCCGCGCCGCAGGGTGGATTGCAGCCGCGGCAGCACCGCCGGGTCGGCGCGCAGCCCCTCGATCTGCCATTGCTCCTGCAGGGCGCGGGCCAGACGCTCCAGATCGCCCGAGGGCTCGTGCATGTCGGGCTCGGCCACCTCGACGTAGTAGAGGCGCACCGCCGGATCCATCTGCATGGGCCGCGCCTCGGCCGCCTTGCGCACCACCTGGCGGTGGACCTGGCTTTCGGGCGGCACGTCGAGGACCGCGTCGCCCTGGATGCGCGCCTGGCACCCGAGGCGCCGCCCCGGCGCAAGGCCGCGCTTCTCGTCGTAGCGCGCCTCTACCGCGTTGAAGGGCGACAACGCATCGGCCGCGACGGTGACGCCATGCTTGGGGAAATGCCCGGTGCCGGGGCTGACCTGGCACTTGGAGCAGATGCCCCGCCCGCCGCAGACCGAATCGAGGTCCACCCCCAGCCGCCGGGCGGCGTCCAGTACCGTGGTGCCCCGCGGCACGCGTCCGCGGCGGCCCGAGGGGGTGAAGATGACCAGCGCCTCGCCGGTCGCGCCCCCGTTGCCCGCCTCGGCGCCAGTCGCCGCCTCGGCACGTCCCGCGCCGCCGCTTGCACCGCCGCTGTCGGGCGACCGGACGGGGAAGGGCCGGTCTGCGGGGCGGGCAGGGGGCTGGCGGCGGGTCATGGCATCTCCTGTCGGGGCGGCGCGGGTGCGCCTTTGCCTGCACCATAGGAGCGCCTCGCCGCGCCATTTGTCCATCCGCGCCGCATCCTTGCCCCTTCGCGGCATCGGCCCGGGGG
Source organism: Paracoccaceae bacterium (assembly GCA_052031355.1). GTDB lineage: Bacteria > Pseudomonadota > Alphaproteobacteria > Rhodobacterales > Rhodobacteraceae > JBPEXR01. The sequence goes on along the minus strand of JBPEXR010000360.1, from coordinate 2,478 downwards.
AGGCGGGTGGACGGCGGCCGGGGGGAGGCTGCGGACGGCGGACGGGGGGCGCGGGACAGAGGCGCGACAGGCGTCAGAAGAGCCGGGCGAAGAAGATCGCGCTCATCCCCAGCCCGATCGCCGCGATGGCGCCGCGCAGCACGCGGGGCGGCAGCGCGCGGGCGATGGGCGCGCCGGCATAGCCGCCCAGGCTGGCCGCCGCCGCCATGGCCAGGGCCTGCGGCCAGACCACCAGCCCGCCGGCGGCGAAGGCCGCGACGGAAATGGCGGACAGCGCGAAGCTGAGCCCGTTCTTCAGCCCGTTCATCCGGTGCAGGTCCTGCCAGCCCCAAAGCGCGAAGAGCGCCAGCAGCACGATGCCCAGCCCGCCGTTGAAATAACCGCCGTAGACGCTGACGAGGACCAGCCCCACCGCGCCCTCGGGCCGGATCGCCCGCGCCCTTGCCGCGGCGGCCCGGCGGATGCGGTCCGAGAAGAGAAAGGCGAGCGTCGCCGCCAGCAGCAGGAACGGCACGATGGCCGAGAAGGCCCGGTCCGAGGAGGCGATCAGCAAGAGCGCCCCGGCCAGGCCCCCCAGCAGCGTCCAGCCCACCAGCCGCAGGATCTGCGCGCGCGGGAAGCTGCGCAACTCGCGCGAGAAGCCCAGCGCGCCGGCCAGGTAGCCGGGAAAGACCGCGACGGCCGAGGTGGCATTGGCCGCCACCGGCGGAATGCCGGCCCAGACCAGCGCCGGGAAGGTCAGGAAGGTGCCGCCGCCGGCCACCGTGTTCATCACCCCGGCGCCGAACCCGGCCAGCAGAAGCACGGCCCAGTCTGCCAGGCTCATGCGCGGGGCGCCCGTGCTGGAAGGGGACGTCGGGTCGGGGCGGCGGGCTGCGGCATGGCGGGGGTCCGGGGCAGGTGGCAGGGCGCCGGGCAGACTGGGGGCGGCGGGGCGCGATGGCAAGAGGGGTTTCGGGGGCTCTTTTCACCGCGCGGCGCGTCCCGGGGGCGCTGCCCCCGGACCCCCGGAGTATTTGGGGCGAGATGAAGGGGCGGATCGGGCCGCGGGGGGCGGGGGGCGCTTTGGCCTTTCACACCGGGGGGAGACGTGCGATAGGGAAGCGCCAAACGAACCCTCCCACCTAAGGATGACCCGATGGAGATTCGCGAGGCCCTCACCTTTGATGACGTTCTGCTGCAGCCGGCCGCCTCGGACGTGTTGCCCAGCACCGCCGATACGGCGACCTGGGTCACCCGGCGCATCGCGCTGAACATCCCGCTGCTGAGCTCGGCCATGGACACGGTGACCGAGGCGCGCATGGCGATCACCCTGGCGCAGGCCGGGGGGATGGGGGTCATCCACCGCAACCTGGACATCGAGGCCCAGGCCGACGAGGTGCGCCGCGTCAAGCGCTTCGAAAGCGGCATCGTCTACAAGCCCGTCACCCTGCGCCCCGACCAGACCCTGGCCGACGCCAAGGCGCTGCAGGCGCGCTACAACGTGACCGGCTTCCCGGTGGTGGACGAGAAGGGCTTCCTGGTCGGCATCGTCACCAACCGCGACATGCGCTTCGCCTCGCGCGAGGATACGCCGGTGAAGGCGATGATGACCTCCGAGAACCTGGCGGTGCTGCAGGAGCCGGCGGACCGCGAGGAGGCCAAGCGCCTGATGAAGGAGCGCCGGATCGAGAAGCTGCTGGTCACCGACGGCGCCGGCAAGCTGACCGGGCTGCTGACCCTGCGCGACACTGAACAGGCGGTGCTGAACCCCACCGCCTGCAAGGACGAGCTCGGTCGGCTGCGGGTCGCCGCGGCCTCGACCACCGGGGACGCCGGGTTCGAGCGGACGCAGGCCTTGATCGACGCCGGGGTGGACATGGTGGTGATCGACACCGCGCATGGCCACAGCGCCGGGGTGGCGCAGGCGGTCGAACGGGTGAAGGCGCTGTCGAACGACGTGCAGATCGTCGCCGGCAACGTCGCCACCGCCGAGGCCACGCGCGCGCTGATCGATGCCGGGGCGGATGCCGTCAAGGTGGGCATCGGCCCCGGGTCCATCTGCACCACGCGGATGGTGGCGGGCGTCGGCGTGCCGCAGCTGACCGCGATCATGGATTGCGCCTCGGCGGCCGGGGACGTGCCGGTGATCGCCGATGGCGGCATCAAGTTCTCCGGCGATTTCGCCAAGGCGATCGCCGCCGGCGCCTCCTGCGCCATGGTCGGCAGCATGATCGCCGGCACCGACGAAAGCCCGGGCGAGGTGATCCTCTACCAGGGGCGCAGCTTCAAGTCCTACCGCGGCATGGGCAGCCTGGGGGCCATGGCGCGCGGCTCGGCCGATCGCTACTTCCAGAAAGATGCCGCCAGCGACAAGCTGGTGCCCGAGGGGATCGAGGGGCAGGTGCCCTACAAGGGCCCGGCCAGCGCCGTGCTGCACCAGCTGGTGGGCGGGCTGCGCGCCGCCATGGGCTATACCGGCTGCGCCACGGTCGAGGA
>JBPEXR010000036.1:0-2025 GCA_052031355.1 Paracoccaceae bacterium | reverse complement strand
CCGAGCTTGCGGCCCGCATCAACCTGTCGCCCACCCCGGCCTGGGACCGCCTGCGCAAGCTGGAACGCGCCGGCATCATCACCGGCTACGGGGCGCGCATCTCCCTGGCGGCGCTGGGCGCCCCCGTCACCGTCTTCGTCGCCGCCGAGCTGGAGGGTCACCGCGCCGAGGATTTTCGCCGCTTCGAGGAGGCCGTGCAGGCGCCGCCGGAGATCCGCGCGGTCTGGGCGCTGGGCGGCGGCTTCGACTACCTTCTGCAGGTGGTCGCCCGCGACATCGACGCCTACCAGCGGCTGATCGATTCGCTGCTGGAGGCGAAGATCGGCCTTGCGCGCTATTACACCTACATCGTCACCAAGCCGGTGAAATCCGAGCTCGGCCCCCCGCTGCACCTTCTGCAGAAGGATTGACTGCCGCGCCCGCCCGCCGCCCGCGATCTGGGCTGCGCGGGCGGCCAAGTTCAGCCCCACCCTCTGCGCCTCCGCCGCCATTCTGGGCGGGCAAGAACGGAGGGTCGCATGACATTGCATTCACAGGTTCCCGCATCGGCGCTGGACGCGCTGGCCGATCCCCGGCTGGTCCGGCGCTTCGGCTATATCGGCGGCAAGTGGCAGGCCGGCACGGGCGGCGAAAGCTTTCCCGTCACCGACCCGGCCAGCGGCGCCTGGCTGGGCGAGGTCGCGCGGCTGACCCCCGCCGAGGCGCGGGGCGCCGTCGATGCCGCCCATGCCGCTTTCGCCCCCTGGGCCGGCGCCCTGCCGCAGGAGCGCGCGCGGCTGCTGCACCGCTGGCACGACCTGATCCTGGAGAACGCCGAGGACCTGGCCCGCATCATGGTGCACGAGCAGGGCAAGCCGATCTCCGAGGCGCGGGGCGAGGTGGCCTATGCCGCCGATTTCGTCGCCTTCTACGCCGAGGAATGCCGCCGCCCGAACATCGAGGGCGTGACCTCGCACCTGCCGGACGCGGAGGTGGAGCTGTGGCGCGAGCCGCTGGGCGTGGCCGCCCTCGTGACGCCCTGGAACTTCCCCGCCGCGATGCTGACGCGCAAGGCCGCGGCCGCGCTGGCCGCCGGCTGCACCGTGGTGGCGCATCCCTCGGCCGAGACGCCCTTCTCGGCCCTGGCGCTGGCGGAACTGGCGGACCGCGCCGGCCTGCCTGCGGGCGTCTTCAACGTGGTGCCCGGCGCCGCCGCCCCGATCGTCGAGGAATGGTGCGAGGACCCGCGGGTGCGCGCGCTGTCCTTCACCGGCTCGACCGAGGTGGGGCGGCTGCTCTACCGCCAGTGCGCCGGCACCATCAAGCGCCTGATCATGGAGCTGGGCGGCCATGCGCCTTTCCTGGTCTTCGAGGATGCGAACCTCGACCAGGCGGTGGAAGAGGCGGTGAAGGCGAAATTCGCCACCTCCGGGCAGGATTGCCTGGCCGCCAACCGCATCCTGGTGGCGCGACCCCTCTACGAGGCCTTCTGCGAGAAGTTCGCCGCCGCCACGGCCGCCCTGCGCGTCGCGCCGGGGATGGAGGACGCCGAGATCGGCCCGTTGATGAACGAGGCCGCCGTCGCCAAGCAGGAGGCGCAGGTGGCCGATGCGCTGGACCGCGGGGCGCGGCTGCTTTGCGGCGGCGCGCGGCATGCGGCGGGGCCGCTGTTCTTCCAGCCGACCGTGCTGGCCGACGTGCCGCCCGAGGCGCAGATCTTCGCCGAGGAAACCTTCGGCCCGGTCGCCGCGATTGCCCCCTTCGACAGCGAAGAAGAGGCTCTAACACGGGCCAACTCGCTTGAAATGGGGCTGATCGCCTATGTCCACACGCAAGACCCGCGGCGCATCTATCGCCTCAGCCGGGCGTTGGAGTTCGGCATGGTCGCGGTGAACCGCACCAAGGTCACCGGCGCGCCGATCCCCTTCGGCGGGATGAAGCAATCGGGGCTGGGCCGCGAAGGCGCGCGCCAGGGCCTCGAGGCCTTCACCGAGGTCAAATACGTCTGCCGCGACTGGGGCTGACGGACCGCCACACGTCTGCCGG
>JBPEXR010000359.1:0-2909 GCA_052031355.1 Paracoccaceae bacterium | reverse complement strand
TTGTCGGTGCCGCCCTGGGCCGCGACGGTCTTGGAAAACTCGCCCGGCTCCAGCGTGTCGGTGCCCTTGAACAGCAGATGCTCCAGGAAATGCGCAACGCCCGAGGCGCCCGGGGGCTCGTCGGCGGAGCCGGCGCGGTACCACAGCATGTGCACCACCAGCGGGGCGCGGTGATCCTCGATCACCACGACTTCCAGCCCGTTGTCCAGGGTGAAGGTGCTGACCTGGTCGCGCAGCGCGTCCCCGGCATCTGCGGCCCCCCCGTCCCCCCCGGCCCCCTCGGCCGGCGTGCTGGCGTCAGCGCCCTGCCCGGCGGTGGCCAGCGCGGGCGGCGCCAGCGCCAGCCCGGCGATCAGGGTGACAAGCGCGGTGGCTTTGCGGACCATGTGCCCCTCCTGCATTCTGCATCCCGCACCAACCTACGGAGGTGGGGCGCAGCTTCAAGCGCCGGTGACGGGTTCGTGACGGTCCGGCAGCCCGGCAGCGCAGGGGCGCGCCCCGCCCCGCCCCGAGACCTAGTTGGCCGGCGGGGCCGAGGGCGTCACCGCGCCGGCGCGGCGCCAGGCGGCCAGCGCGGCGCGCGGGTCCAGCGTCTGGGCGCGGTAAGCCTGGGCGTAGCGGTCGGTGACGAAAAGGCGAATGCCGGTGAAGCGTGCCTTGCTGCGCCGGAAGGCGGCGTCTTCGGCCGCCAGCGTGGCGCGCAGGTCCTGCGGCACGCCGAAACGGCTGGCCTGCTGCACCAGCGCCGCGTCGGCGGCGGGCGGCGCGCCGGCCGGCACCAGCGCCGCGGGCTGCCCGCCGAGGGCGGCGACGGAATCCTGCAGCGGGGTCAGGTCGGCGCGGTTGGCCCCGCCCGGCGTCGGCGCGGGCAGCGCGGCCATGTCCGGGGGCGCGGCCAGCGGCTTGTTGGGGACGATGGCGAATTCCTCCGGCTCCGTGCCGTCGGGCGTCATGTCACGCAGGCGGCCATCGCCGCTGCACCCGGCCAGCGCGAACACCCCGGCCGCCACGATCGCCCATAACTTTGTGCCTGCGCCTCGCATCCACACCCTCCGTTCCATCGCCCCAGCATTAGCCGAAAGGGCGCCGCCCGTCACGGGGCCTTTTTGCCCCCGCCGCGCGGCCCGCGCGGGGCCTGCCTGGCGGGCTTGCGGGCCTTGCCCGGCCCGCCATTGCCACTGCCGGAGCCGCTGCCAGAGCCGGAGCCGGCAAAGAGGATCAGCCCCGCCGCCCCGGCGAAGATCGCGATGTCGGCGACGTTGAAGGCATAGGGATTCTCGATCCCGCAGCAGGACATGTTCAGGAAATCCGCCACGGCGCCCCAGATCAGCCGGTCGACGACATTGCCCAGCGCGCCGCCGATCAGCAGCCCGCCCGAGACCATGCCCGCCCGGCCGGGGCGGTCGCGCATCAGCCAGACGACCACGGCGGCCGAGATGCCCAGCGCCAGCACCACCAGCCCCCAGCGCACCAGGTCCGAGCGTCCGGCGAAGAGGCCGAAGTTGACACCGTAGTTCCAGGCCATGCGGAAGGTCAGGTAGGGCGGCGCCACGTCGATCTCGCCGACCTGGCGCAGGTTCAGAACGACGACGATCAGCCACTTGCTGGCCTGGTCGAGCAGGAAGGTGACGGCGGCGGTGATCCAGAGGGCGCGCATCGCAGCCTCAGTGCCGGAAGTGGCGCATGCCGGTGAAGACCATCGCCAGCCCCGCCTCGTCGGCGGCGGCGATCACCTCCTCGTCGCGGACCGAGCCGCCCGGCTGGATCAGCGCCGTGGCCCCGGCCTCGGCCGCCGTCAGCACGCCGTCGGCGAAGGGGAAGAAGGCGTCCGAGGCGACCGCTGCGCCCTGCGTCAACGGCGCCTCGAGGCCCAGAACCTCGGCCATGTCCTGCGCCTTGCGCGCGGCGATGCGGGTGCTGTCAACGCGGCTCATCTGCCCGGCGCCGATGCCCACGGTCGCCCCGTCCCGGACGTAGACGATGGCGTTGGATTTCACGTGTTTGGCCACCGTCCAGGCGAAGCGCATGTCAGCCATCTCGCGCGCCTCGGGGGCGCGTTTGGTCACCACCTTCAGATCGCCCTCGTCCACCTGCCCGGTGTCGGCATCCTGCACCAGCAGCCCGCCCGAAACCTGCCGCAGCGCCAGCGCGGCGGCGCGCGGGTCGGCCAGGCCTTCGGTGACCAGCAGGCGCAGGTTCTTCTTGGCGGCGAAGATGCGGCGCGCGTCCTCGTCGGCGCCGGGGGCGATGACGACCTCGGTGAAGATCTGGGCGATCTGCTCGGCCGTGGCGCCGTCCAGCGGCTGGTTCAGCGCGATGATGCCGCCGAAGGCGCTGGTGCGGTCGCAGTCGAAGGCGCGGGAATAGGCCTCGGCCAGGGTGGCGCCGCGGGCGACGCCGCAAGGGTTGGCGTGCTTGATGATGGCGCAGGCGGGCCCGTCCTGGGGCGCGAATTCCGAGACCAGCGCGAAGGCGGCGTCGGTATCGTTGATGTTGTTGTAGCTCAGCTCCTTGCCCTGCAGCTGCTCGGCCCCCGCGACGCCGGGCGCGGCGCCGCCGGTGACGTAGAAGGCCGCCTGCTGGTGCGGGTTCTCGCCGTAGCGCAGGCCCTGGCGCAGGGTGCCGGCGAAGACGCGGCGGCGGGGGGTCCGTTCTTCCAGCGCCTCGGCCATCCAGGTGCTGACGGCCGCGTCATAGGCGCCGGTCCGGGCATAGGCGGTCAGCGCCAGCCGCTGGCGGAACGCGTAGGAGGTGGCGCCGTCGTTGCGCTCCAACTCCTCCAGCAGGGCGGGGTAATCCTCGGTATCGACGACCGTGCCGACGAAGGCGTGGTTCTTGGCCGCGGCGCGGATCATTGCCGGGCCGCCGATGTCGATGTTCTCGATGCAGGTGGCGTAATCGGCGCCGCG
>JBPEXR010000358.1:0-7555 GCA_052031355.1 Paracoccaceae bacterium | reverse complement strand
TTCGTGGAATACTACAAGAACCCCGAAAGCACCGCCGACACCAAGGACCCGGAAGGCTGGGTCGCCACCGGCGACGCGGGCTTCATCGAGGAAAGCTCGGGCCATCTGCGCATCATCGACCGCGCCAAGGACGTGGGCCAGATGGCCGACGGCAGCCTCTTCGCGCCGAAATACGTGGAGAATAAGCTCAAGTTCTTCCCCAACATCCTCGAGGCCGTGGTCTTCGGCAACCAGCGCACCGAATGCACCGCCTTCATCAACATCGACCTGACGGCGGTGGGCAACTGGGCCGAGCGCAACAACATCGGCTACGCCTCCTACCAGGAACTGGCGCGGCATCCGCAGGTGATGGACACGATCCAGAGCCACGTGGAGGAGGTGAACCGCTCGGTCGCCGAGGACGAGATGCTCTCGGGCTGCCAGGTGCACCGCTTCGTCGTGCTGCACAAGGAGCTCGACGCCGACGACGGTGAGCTGACGCGCACCCGCAAGGTCCGCCGCAAGATCATCGAGGAGAAATACGCCGACATCATCGCCGCTCTCTACGACGGCTCCGACAAGGTCAGCACCGAGACGGAAGTGACCTACGAGGACGGCCGCAAGGGCTCGATCAAGGCGACGCTCGAGATCCGCGACGCCGCGGTGCAGCCGACCAACGCACGGATGGCAGCGGAATGAGCGCGGCCAGTGCCGGGCAGGCGGGAACTATGGAAAGGGACAGCGTGAAAGATCAGGCTGACAGCTATGTCACCGACGACGGCCGCACCATCGGCCCGACGGTGATGGAGATGAAGAACATCACCCTGCGCTTTGGCGGTGTGGAGGCGATCAAGGACATTTCCTTCGACATCCGCGAGGGCGAGATCCGCGCGATCATCGGGCCGAACGGGGCGGGCAAGTCCTCGATGCTGAACGTGATCAGCGGCTTCTACGTCCCCCAAGAGGGCGAGGTCTGGTACAAGGGCGCCAAGCGGCCCCCGATGAAACCCTATCAGGTGGCCCAGCAGGGCATCGCCCGGACCTTCCAGAACATCGCGCTCTTCGAGGGCATGTCGGTGCTCGATAACGTGATGACCGGGCGTCTGACGCATATGAAGACCGGCATGGCGGCGCAGTCCTTCTGGAAAGGCCCGGCCGAGCGCGAGGAGATCGAGAACCGCGAGATCGCCGAGAAGGTCATCGACTTTCTTGAGATCCAGGCGATCCGCAAGACACCCGTGGCGCGTCTGCCCTACGGTCTGAAGAAACGGGTTGAGTTGGCCCGCGCGCTGGCCGCCGAGCCGACGATCCTGCTGCTGGACGAGCCGATGGCGGGCATGAACGTCGAAGAGAAGGAGGACATGAGCCGCTTCATCCTCGACGTGAACGACGAGTTCGGCACCACGATCGCGCTGATCGAACACGACATGGGCGTGGTCATGGACCTCTCCGACCGCGTCGTGGTGATGGATTACGGCCGCAAGATCGGCGACGGCTCGCCCGACGAGGTGCGCAACAACCAAGAGGTGATCGACGCCTATCTGGGGGTGGCCCATGACTGAGGCCCGTTTGATCACCCACAATGACACTGCCGTTCTGACTTTGGGGAGGGCCAATGATGCCTGAGCAACTGGCGTTTACGATCGAGGTCTTTCTCAACGGGCTGATGGCCGGGGTGCTCTACGCGCTCGTGGCGCTTGGCTTCGTGCTGATCTACAAGGCTTCGGGCATCTTCAACTACGCGCAAGGCGTCATGGCGCTCTTTGCCGCGCTGACGCTGGTGGGCGTGATGGAAGGGCAGGTGCCCTTCAGCCATCTCATCAACGCGATCCTCGGGACGGAGGTGCATCACTTCGGCTGGCACGTGCCCGCCTTCCTCGCCATTGCCTTTACCATGCTGGTGATGATCCTGCTGGCCTACTGCGTGCAGCGTTTCGTGTTCCGCTACCTCGTGGGGCAGGAGCCGATCATCCTCTTCATGGCGACCATCGGTCTGGCCTATTTCCTCGAAGGGGTGGGTGACCTGATGTGGGGGTCCGAGATCAAGACGCTCGACGTTGGCCTGCCGCAGGGCATCAACCTGTGGATTGACGAGTTCACCTTCAACGCCACCGGCTACGGCTTCTTCATCGACAACCTCGACATCGTGGCCTCCATCGTGGCGGCAGTGCTCGTGATCGGGCTGGTGATGTTCGCGCAATACACCAAGCAGGGCCGCGCCATGCGCGCCGTGGCAGATGACCACCAGGCCGCGCTGTCGGTCGGTGTTTCGCTGAACTTTATCTGGATCCTTGTCTGGTCGCTCGCCGGTTTCGTGGCACTGGTTGCGGGCATCATGTGGGGCGCGAAGTCGGGCGTGCAGTTCTCGCTCTCGCTCATCGCGCTGAAGGCGCTGCCGGTGCTGATGCTGGGTGGCTTCACCTCGATCCCCGGCGCCATCGTCGGCGGGCTGATCATCGGCGTGGGCGAGAAGCTGTTCGAGTTCGCCGTGGGCCCGCTGGTGGGCGGCGCGACCGAGAATTGGTTCGCCTACGTGCTGGCGCTGATCGTGCTGGTGTTCCGCCCGCAGGGGCTGTTCGGCGAACGGATCATCGAACGGGTCTAGGGCCCGCGTTCAACAACGGATGACGCCCGGGCCCGGCCCGGGGACAACAGGAAGGCTGAGGAAAGATGTTCTACCGCGAGGCCGGCGACTTCAAAACGACTTACGTCGACGACGGGCAGACGTTCCCGATCAAGTTCGACCGCTACCGCTACTACGCGGTGCTGGTGGCGGGGTTCGCGATCGTGCCCTTCATCATCAACGACTACTGGGTCAACGCCATCTTCCTGCCGTTCCTGATCTACTCGATCGCGGCGATCGGGCTGAACATCCTGGTCGGCTACTGCGGGCAGGTGAGCCTGGGCACCGGCGGCTTCATGGCCGTGGGCGCCTACGGCTGCTACAAGCTGATGACCGCCTTCCCGGACATCAACATCTTCTTCCACGTCATCATCGCCGGGGGGATCACCGCGGTGGTGGGGGTGCTGTTCGGCCTGCCCAGCCTGCGCATCAAGGGCTTCTACCTTGCGGTGGCGACCCTGGCGGCGCAGTTCTTCCTGGTCTGGCTCTTCAACCGGGTGCCGTGGTTCTACAACTACTCCGCCTCCGGCCAGATCAACGCGCCCGAGCGCACCGTCTTCGGCATCGAGGTGACCGGCCCCAACACCGAGGCCTGGGCGAGCTACCTCTTCTGCCTGGTCTTCGTGACCGCCAGCGCGATCATCGCGCGCAACCTCACGCGCGGCGCCTCGGGCCGCAAGTGGATGGCGATCCGCGACATGGACATCGCGGCCGAGATCATCGGGGTGAACCCGCTCAAGGCCAAGCTGACGGCCTTCGCGGTCTCCTCCTTCTTCATCGGGATGGCGGGCGCGCTTTTCTTCGCGGTCTACCTGGGCGCGGTCGAGGTGGGCGAGGTCTTCGGCATCAACAAGAGCTTCCTCGTCCTCTTCATGATCATCATCGGCGGGCTGGGGTCGGTCTTCGGCTCTTTCGCGGGGGCGGCCTTCCTGGTGCTGCTGCCGGTGCTGCTGAAGAACGTCCTCGTCGGCTCGCTGGGCTGGCCCACGGACCTGGCCGCGCACCTGGAGTTCATGATCGTCGGCGGGCTGATCGTCACCTTCCTGATCGCCGAGCCGCATGGCCTGGCGCAGCTGTGGCGGCTGGCGAAGGAAAAACTGCGTCTTTGGCCCTTCCCGTACTAGGCTGGGCCGAAGAGTCGACCGGGGGCGAACCCCGGCACTCGGACATCGATGACACCAAGGGAGGAATTCATTCGATGAAACTGAAATTCGCAACCGCGGCGCTGGTCGGCCTGATGGCCGCCGGGCCCGCAATGGCAGAGCTGGTCTTTCCCTCGCTCTCCTACCGCACCGGGCCCTATGCCGCGAACGGCATCCCCTTCGCCGACGGCTATGCCGACTACTTCACCCTGCTGAACGAACGCGACGGCGGGATCGGCGGCGAGCCCATTCGGATGATCGAATGCGAGACCGGCTACAACACCGAGAAGGGCGTGGAGTGCTACGAATCCACCAAGGGTGAAGGCGCGCTGGTCTACCAGCCGCTGTCGACCGGCATCACCTACCAGCTGATTCCCAAGGCCACCGCCGACGGCATCCCGGTGCACTCGATGGGGTACGGGCGCACCTCGGCCAAGAACGGCGAGGTCTTCCGCTGGATCTTCAACTACCCCGCCAACTACTGGGACGGCGCCAGCCACGCGATCACCCATATCGCCGAGCAGGAGGGCGGTGACCTTTCGGGCAAGAAGATCGCGCTGGTCTACCACAACTCCGCCTACGGCAAGGAGCCGATCCGCACCCTGGAGGAGCTGAGCAAGAAGCACGGCTACGAGCTGACGCTGCTGCCGGTCGACCACCCGGGCCAGGAGCAGAAAAGCCAGTGGCTGCAGATCCGCCGCGAGCGTCCCGACTACGTCATCATGTGGGGCTGGGGCGTCATGAACCAGGTCGCCATCCAGGAAGCCGCGAACATCCGCTTCCCGATGGACAAGTTCATCGGCATCTGGTGGTCCGGCTCGGAGAACGACGTGCTGCCCGCCGGCGACAAGGCCGACGGCTACAAGGCGTTGACCTTCCACAACGTCGGCGATGACTTCCCGGTCTTCGACGACATCCGCAAGTACGTGGTCGAGGCCGGCAAGGCCGCCGGCGCGGGCGACCAGATCGGCACCGCGCTGTACAACCGCGGCCTCTACGCGGCGATGCTGGCGGCCGAGGCGGCCCGCACCGCGCAGGAGATCCACGGCGTGAAGGCCATCAATGCCGCGCAGATGCGCGACGGGATGGAGCAGCTGAAGATCACCGAGGAGCGCATGAAGGAACTGGGCCTGCCCAACTTCGGGCCGGAGTTCGACGTCTCCTGCGAGAACCACGGCGGCAACGGCCTGGGTGCCGTGGCCCAGTGGGATGCCTCTGCCGGTGAGTGGAAGCTGATCACCGAGTACTTCGGCAGCGACGAGGAAATCCTCGCCCCGCTGGTCGAGGAAGACAGCACCGCCTTCGCACAGGAAGCCGGCATCACCCCCGGCTGCGAGTAAGCCAGAACGCCGGCCGCGGCCCCCGGGTCGCGGCCGGACCCCACGCGACGGCCCGCCGGGCCGCCGGACCCAAGGGCCCGAACAGGAAAGACAGGACATGCTGGACGCCGGACGCACGCAAGAGACGGTTCTCGAGGTCAACAACATCGAGGTGATCTACAACCACGTGATCCTCGTTCTGAAGGGCGTCAGCCTTTCGGTGCCCAAGGGCGGCATCACCGCGCTGCTGGGCGGCAACGGCGCCGGCAAGACAACGACGCTGAAGGCGATCTCCAACCTGCTGCGCTCGGAGCGCGGCGAGGTGACGAAGGGCTCGATCACCTATCGCGGCGACCGGGTGCAGAACCTGGACCCCGCCGACATGGTCAAGCGCGGCGTCATCCAGGTGATGGAAGGCCGCCATTGCTTCGAGCACCTGACCGTCGAGGAAAACCTGCTGACCGGCGCCTACACGCGCACCGACGGCAAGGCCGCGATCCAGCGCGACCTCGACATGGTCTACGAATACTTCCCGCGACTGAAAGAGCGGCGGCGCAGCCAGGCCGGCTATACCTCCGGCGGCGAGCAGCAGATGTGCGCCATCGGCCGCGCGCTGATGTCGCGCCCCGAGACGATCCTGCTGGACGAGCCTTCCATGGGCCTCGCGCCGCAGCTGGTCGAACAGATCTTCGAGATCGTGAAATCGCTGAACGAGAAGGAAGGGCTGACCTTCCTGCTGGCCGAGCAGAACACCAACGTCGCCCTGCGCTACGCCCACAAGGGCTACATCCTGGAATCGGGGCGCGTGGTGATGGACGGCCCCGCGAAGGAGCTGCGCGAGAACCCGGACGTGAAGGAGTTCTACCTCGGCATGTCCGACGAGGGGCGCAAGAGCTTCCGCGACGTGCGCTCTTACCGCCGCCGCAAGCGCTGGCTGGCCTGACGCCACAGGTGCCCGGCGGCCCCGTGCCGCCCGGCCCTGCGGGGGGCGCCTGCCGCCCGGGCGGCCGCGCAACCAAAGCCGCCCCGGCGGCCCGACAGACACGAACCGACACGACAAAGCCCCACCCAGGGAGACCCCATGGCGCAGTATTTCGATGAGTTGGAGACCCGTAGCGAGGACGCCCGCGCCGCCTGGATCGCCGAAGAGCTTCCCCGTGCCGTGGCCCGCGCCAAGAGCCTGCCCGGCTATGCCGGCACGCTGACCGAGGTCACGCCGGCAGAGATCGACAGCCCCGCGGCGCTGGCCAAGCTGCCGGTGCTGCGCAAGTCCGAGATCGGGCGCGCCCAGAAGGCCGCGCCGCCCTTCGGCGGGCTGACCACCCGCGCCGCGACCGAGTTCGCCCATGTCTTCCAGTCCCCCGGCCCGATCTACGAGCCCGGCGGCACCGAGCACGACTGGTGGCGCATGGGGCGCTTCCTCAACGCCTGCGGCATCGGCCGCGGCGATATCGTGCAGAACTGCTTCGGCTACCACCTGACGCCCGCGGGCATGATCTTCGAATCCGGCGCCCGCGCGGTGGGCGCCGCGGTGCTGCCCGCCGGCACCGGCCAGACCGAGCTGCAGGTGCGCGCCGCCGTCGACATCGGCACCACCGCCTACGCCGGCACGCCGGACTTCCTGAAGATCATCCTCGACAAGGCCGAGGAGATGGGCGAGGCGCTGCAGATCACCCGCGCGGCGGTGGGCGGCGGGGCGCTGTTCCCCTCGCTGCGGGCGGAATACGCGGACCGGGGCATTACCTGTCTGCAATGCTATGCCACCGCCGATCTGGGCAACATCGCCTACGAATCCCCCGCGCAGGAGGGGATGATCGTCGACGAGCATGTCATCGTGGAGATCGTGACCCCCGGCACTGGCGATCCCGTCGCCCCGGGCGAGGTCGGCGAGGTGGTGGTCACCACCCTCAACCCCGACTACCCGCTGATCCGCTTCGCCACCGGCGATCTGTCGGCGGTGATGGAGGGCACCAGCCCCTGCGGGCGCACCAACATGCGCATCAAGGGCTGGATGGGCCGCGCCGACCAGACCACCAAGATCAAGGGCATGTTCGTCCGCCCCGAGCAGGTGGCGGCCCTCGTCGCCCGGCACGCGGAGATCGCGCGCGCCCGCGTCATCGCCCTGCGCGAGGGCGAGCGCGACGTGATGCAGGTGCAGATCGAGGCCGAGGGCGGTGATGCGGCGGCCTATGAGGCCTCGGTGGTCGAGACGCTGAAACTGCGCGGCGACATCGAGGTCGTCCCCCCCGGCAGCCTGCCCCGCGACGGGCTGGTGATCGAGGATCGGCGGAAATACGACTAGCCGGGGAACCCGGCACGCCGGCCCCACGTTTTCCCCCGCAAAGCGGGGAGACCTGACGATGAGACATCTGTTGCTATCCAGCGCCCTTCTGGCGGCGCTGGCCAGTGCCGCGCCTGCGGGCGACGGCGCCATGATTCTTGGAAACGCCGATTACAACGACCTGCCCGACGTGCGGGGCGGCGAGGACGTG
>JBPEXR010000357.1:0-8495 GCA_052031355.1 Paracoccaceae bacterium | reverse complement strand
CGGGCCTGCAGGTGGCGTTCGACGTGCGCCTCCCGGCGGGCCTGCAACGGCTGGCTGAAAAGATGCTGGCGGGATGGACCTTCGCGCCGGCACAACTGACCAAAGACCCGGATATCGAGGTACGGCGGGGCGAGGGATACCAACTTTCCTCGCCCTACTTCGAATCCGGGCGCACCTGGGCGGACATCGTCTCCATCCTCAACGAATGGCTGGTCGCGCTGGCCTACGGCGTCGCCTCCCAGCGCCCGCAGGAGGCGCTGATCCACGCGGCGGGCTATGCCGACGGGGCCGGCGGGCGCGTCGTATTCGGGGCGCGCAAATCGGGCAAATCCGTCCACGTGACCCGCGCCGCGCTGCAGGGGGCGCAGGTCTTCGGCGATGACGTGCTGCTGTGGAACGCCAAGCGCGCCTGCCTGACCGGGCTGGGCATCGCCCCGCGCCTGCGCCGCCCCGTGCTGCCGGAGCTTGTCGCCGCCGCCCCCGCCGGCACCTGGATCGCCGGCAAGCACACCTGCTATTTCAACAAGGATTTCATAAACCTGGCGCCCGCCGGCGCCACGCTTTCCCCGGACGTCTACCTGGAACTGGACGAGGGGCGCGCGCCTCAGCCGATCCCCGTCTGGAAGATCCTCTCGACCATCGCCCGCCACCGCATCGGCCTGCAGCACTGAGCCGCCGCGGGGCGTGCCCGGCAGCGCGCGATCCCGGCAGAGCGCCCGCGCCTACCCCAGCGCGCGCAACCGGGCAATCAGGCTGGAGGTGTCCCAGCGCCCGCCGCCCATGCGCTGCACGTCCTTGTAGAACTGATCGACCAGCGCCGTGACGGGCAGCGCCGCGCCCACCTCGTCGGCGGCGTCGAGGCAGATGCCAAGGTCCTTGCGCATCCAGTCCACCGCGAAGCCATGTTCGAACTCGCCGTCGAGCATCGTCTCGTAACGGTTCTGCATCTGCCAGGAGCCGGCCGCCCCCTGGCTGATCACCTCGACCACCGCGCGCCCGTCGAGGCCCGCCTTCTCGGCGAAGTGCAGCGCCTCCGACAGGCCCTGCACCAGCCCGGCGATGGCGATCTGGTTGCACATCTTGGTCATCTGCCCGGCGCCGCTGTCGCCGATACGGCGGCAGATCTTGGCGTAGGCGTCGATCACCGGGGCGGCGCGGTCGAAGGCCTCCTGCGCGCCGCCGCACATCACCGACAGGGCGCCGTTCTCGGCCCCCGCCTGCCCGCCGGAGATCGGCGCGTCGACAAAGGCGATGCCCGCCTCGGCGGCAGCGTCGTGCAACTCGCGCGTCACCTGCGCGGAGACGGTGGTGTGATCGACGAAGACGCCGCCCTCCGCCATGCCGGCGAAGGCGCCATCCGCCCCCAGGCAGACGCTGCGCAGATCGTCGTCGTTGCCGACGCAGGCGAAGACGAAATCGGCGCCCTGCGCCGCCTCGCGCGGGGTGGGCGCGTGGGCATGTCCGTGTTCCTTGGCCCAGGCCTCGGCCTTGGCGGCGGTGCGGTTGTAGACGCAGACCTCGTGCCCGGCCTTCGCCAGGTGTCCCGCCATCGGGTAGCCCATGACCCCCAGGCCCAGAAACGCGACTTTCGCCATATCTTTCCCCTCCGCTGATGTTTGAGTATGTCTTGTCCTCTCACGAGGGCCGGAAGGCAAGACCAAGAGGCGGGGCGAGAGTTGATAACCAAGAGCTTGAAATGGCTGCTGCGCATCGCCGGTGTGCTGGTGCTGATCGCGGTGGTGGCGGTTGCGGCGATCTACTACCTCGCCGCGCGCAGCCTGCCCGATTACGACAACACGCTGCAGGTCGCGGGCCTGTCGGCCCCGGTGGAGATCGTGCGCGACAACGCCAACGTGCCGCATATCTTCGGGCAAAGCGACGCGGACGTCTATTTCGGCCTCGGCTACGCCCATGCGCAGGACCGCCTGTGGCAGATGACGATGATGCGCCGCACCGCCCAGGGCCGCCTGTCGGAGCTTTTCGGCACCCGCACGGTGGAGATCGACAAGCTGCTGCGACGCTACGACCTGCACGGGCTGGCGGTGCAATCGGTCGAGTCGCAGGACGCCGAGACGCTGGAGATGCTGCGCGCCTATGCCGCCGGGGTGAACGCCCGCATCACCGAGGTGAACGAGAAATCGCTGGGCCGTGGCGCGCCGGAGATGTTCCTTTTCCCCGGGCCGGTCGCCCCCTGGCAGCCGGCGGATTCGCTGGCGGTGATCAAGCTGATGGCGCTGCAGCTCTCGGGGCACATGATGGCCGAGGTGCGGCGCGCGCGCACCTCGCTGGCCCTCGACGACCCGGACCGGCTGCGCGACATCCTGCCGGACCATCCGGGCCCGGGCATCGCCGCGCTGCCCGAATATGCCGCGCTGGTGCCGGGCGAGCTGCCGCGCCACGCCGCCAACACGCCGCTGCCCGATCACCCGCTTTCCCCCTTCCAGCCGGTGGAACTGGCCGGCGCCTCCAACGCCTGGGCGGCGGCGCCCTCGCGCTCGGCCTCGGGCGGGACGATCCTGGCCAATGACCCGCACCTGGGCTTCTCCGCCCCCGCGATCTGGTATCTTGCCCGGCTGGAGCTGGCCTCCGGCGGGGTGATCGGCGGCACGATCCCCGGCATGCCCGTGGTGCTGGCCGGCCGGTCCGAGGATCTGGGCTGGGCGATCACCTCCTCCTACCTCGACGACCAGGACGTCTACGTCGAGGAGGTGAACCCCGACAATCCCGAGGAATACCGCACCCCGGACGGCTGGAAGAAGTTCCGCACCCGCAAGTCGATCGTCGAGATCAAGGACGCGCCGCCCGTCACCCTGACCCTGCGCTGGACCGACAACGGCCCGGTGCTGCCCGGCAGCCAGTTCGACCTCGGCGCGATCACCCCGCCGGGGCACGTGGCGGCGGTCAACTGGACCGCCCTCAGCCCGCGCGACACCTCGATGAGCGCGGCGCGCGCCCTGATGACCGCCAAGTCGGTGGACGAGGGCATCGCCGCCGGGGAGCGTTTCGTGGCCCCCTCGCAGATGCTGACGCTGGCCGACAAGCAGGACATCGGCATGAAGCTGATCGGCGCCATGCCCAAGCGCGATGCCCGCCACGAAAGCCAGGGTCGCATGCCGACGCTGGGCTGGCGCGCGCAGAACCGCTGGAACGGGCGCATGGATTATTCCAAGAACCCCGAATTCATCGCCCCCGCGGGCGGCATCGTCGGCAACACCAACAACAAGATCGTCGACCAACCCTTTCCGGAACATGTCAGTTTCGTGTGGGGCGACAGCCAGCGGGTGCGCCGCTGGCGCCGGCTGATGCAGGGCCGCCAGGTGCACACCCGCGACAGTTTCATCGAGGCGCAGCTCGACACCGTCAGCTTCACCGCCCGGGCCCTTCTGCCGCTGATCGGCGCCGATCTGTGGTTCACCGGCGAGGCCGCCCCCGAGGGCACGCCCGAACGCCAGCGCCAGCGCGCCCTGGCCCTGCTGGCCGACTGGAACGGCGAGATGAACGAGCACATGCCCGAGCCGCTGATCTATGCCGCCTGGCTGAACGCGCTGCAGGACCGGCTGATCCGCGACGAGCTGGGCCCGCTGGCCGACAAGTTCGCCCACCCCGAGCCGCTGTTCATCGAGCGCGTGTTCCGCGACATCGACGGCGCCGCCGCGTGGTGCGACGTGCGCCAGAGCGCGCCGAAGGAGAACTGCACCGACCTGGCACGCATGGCGCTGGACGATGCGCTGGTCTGGATCGGCGAGACCTACGGCACGGCGCTGGAAAGCCTGCGCTGGGGCGATGCGCACCAGGCCACCCACGACCACCAGGTCCTGGGCGAGGTGCCGGTGCTGCGCTATCTCGTCAACATCCGGCAATCGACCTCGGGCGGGGACAACACGCTGCTGCGCGGCCGCACCAAGGGCGACGGGCCGAACCCCTTCCTCAACGTGCATGGCGCCGGCTACCGCGGGGTCTACGATTTCGCCGACCCCGATTCCTCGGTCTTCGTCATCTCGACCGGGCAGTCGGGGCATTTCCTGTCGCGGCACTACGACGACATGGGCCAGCTGTGGCGGCGCGGCGAATACATCCCCATGTCGCTGGATGCCGAGCTTGCCCGCGCCGCCGCTGTCGGCATCACCCGGCTGGAGCCGCGGCCCTGACCGGGCCGCGCTGGGCGATTGACCCGAACCGGGCCGCGTGCCATGCAGTTTGTCTAATCCTCCGGGGGCGTTAGCATGAAGGTCATCATCTGCGGGGCGGGTCAGGTCGGCTGGCAGATCGCGCGGCACCTGTCGGGCGAGCGCAACGACGTGACGGTGGTGGACAACAACCCCGACCTGGTGCGCCGCGCCACCGACACGCTGGACGTGCAGGGCATCGCGGGCTTTGCCTCCTACCCCGACGTGCTGGACCGGGCCGGGGCGCGCGATGCGGACATGATCATCGCCGCCACCCATTCGGACGAGGTGAACATGGTCACCTGCCAGGTGGCCCATTCGGTCTTCTCGATCCCGCGCAAGATCGCGCGCCTGCGCTCGCAAAGCTACCTCGACGCCATCTATTCGGACCTTTACCGGCGCGATCACATGCCTATCGACGTGGTCATCAGCCCGGAAAAGGAAGTGGCCGAGGCCGCGCTGCAGCGCCTGTCGGCCCCTTCGGCCTTCGACACCGAGAGCTTTCTCGACGGCAAGGCGCAGCTCCTGGGCCTGCATATCGAGGAAAGCTGCCCGGTGGTGAACACCCCCCTGCGGCAGCTGACGGACCTGTTCTCCACCCTGCGTTCCATCGTGGTGGGCGTGCGCCGCGACGGGCGGCTTTTCGCCCCCGACAGCGGCGATCAGCTGTTCGTCGGGGACGATTGCTACATCTTCACCCATGTCGAGGATGTCGCCCGCACGATGGAGATCTTCGGCAAGAGCCAGAAGAAAACCGAACGCGTGGTGCTGATCGGCGGCGGCAATGTCGGGCTGACGGTCGCCCGGGCGCTGGAGGGGGCCGAGACCCGCATCCGCGCCAAGATGATCGAGAAGAACCGCAAATGCGCCGAACGCGCCGCCGACGCGCTGGAGCGGACGATCGTTCTGAACGGGGACGGCCTGGACGCCGCGCTGCTGGCCGAGGCGAACATCGCCCGCGCCGATGCGGTGCTTTGCGTGACCGACGACGACAAGACGAACCTTCTGGCCGCGGTGCGCGCCAAGTCGGTCGGCTGCCCCATGGCGATCGCGCTGATCAACGACCCGACGCTGGTGCCACTGATGGCGCCGATGGGCATCGACGCCTACATCAACCCGCGGGCGACGACCGTCAGCTCGATCCTTCGCCACATCCGCCACGGGCGGGTGCGCGGCGTCTATTCCATCGGCGATGCCGAGGCCGAGATGATCGAGGCGGAGGTCCTCTCCACCTCGCCCATCGCCGGCCAGCGCATCCGCGAGATCGATTTCCCCGAGGGCGTGCTGGTCGGCGCGGTGCTGAAGGACGGCAAGCTGGTCAAGCCCACCGGCGCGCTGCGCATCGACGAGGGCGACGTCGTGGCGATCTTCGCCCTGGCCAAGGACGTGCCGGAGGTCGAGCGCCTGTTCCAGGTGTCGATCGACTTCTTCTGATGCTCGCCCGCCTCGCCAACATGCCGCTGATGCTGGTGCTGACGGGGATCGCGGCGGCGGCGATGTATGCCCCCGCCGCCTATGCGCTGGCGCATGAGAACCACCACGAGGCGCGCAGCTACTTCTACGCGGGCACGCTGTTCCTGGGGCTGACCGGCCTTGTCGGCATCGCCATGTCGGGCCGCCCGCGCCACCAAAGCGCGCTGCGCCAGCTCCTGGCGCTGGCGGCGGTCTTCACCGTGCTGCCGCTGATGCTGGCCGTGCCCTTCTACGAGGCCGTCGGCTCCACCAGTTTCCTCAACGCCTATTTCGAGATGGTCTCCTCGGTCACCACCACGGGGGCGACGCTCTTCGAAGGCGACGGGCGCGTCTCGGACGCCTCGCACCTGTGGCGGGCGATGGTCGGCTGGCTGGGCGGGCTGCTGATGTGGATCGCCGCCGCCGCGATCCTGGCGCCGCTGAACCTGGGCGGCTTCGAGGTGACGGCCACCGCCGAGCCCGGCCAGGGCGAGACGCGGGTGCAGATGACCGTCGCCAGCCCCGCCAAGCGCATGGCGCGCACCACGGCGCGGCTGCTGCCGGTCTACCTGGGGCTGACGGGGGTGCTGTGGATCTGCCTGATGATCGTCGGCGACCGGCCGCTGGTGGCGATCTGCCACGCGATGTCGGTGATGGCGACCTCGGGCATCTCGCCGGTGGGCGGGCTGCAGGGGGGCGGCGCGGGCATCGCCGGGGAAATGCTGGTCTTCTGCTTTCTCTTCTTCGCACTGTCGCGGCTGACCTTCTCGACCGACACGATCACCAGCGCGCGCCAGGGCATCCACCACGACCCGGAGTTCCGCCTCGGGCTGGCGCTGGTGGTGGGCGTGCCGATGCTGCTGTTCCTGCGCCACTGGCTGGGCGCTTACGAGTTCGATGACGAGCAGAACTGGCAGGCCGGCCTTCGCGCCCTCTGGGGCGGGATGTTCACCGTCCTGTCGTTCCTCTCCACCACGGGCTTCGAAAGCGCCGACTGGGCCGCGGCGCAGGACTGGTCGGGCCTCGGCACGCCGGGGCTGATCCTGCTGGGCCTGTCGCTGATCGGCGGCGGCGTGGCGACCACGGCGGGCGGGGTGAAGCTGCTGCGGGTCTTCGCGCTCTACCTCAACGGGCTGCGCGAGATCGAACGGCTGGTGCACCCCAATTCCGTCGGCCGGGCGAACGTGCACCGGCGGCGCCTGCGGCGGCAGGGTGCCTTCATCGCCTGGATCTTCTTCATGCTCTTCGCGCTCAGCCTGGCGCTGGTCACCTGCGTGCTGGCGGCGCTGGGCCAGGGGTTCGAATCCGCGATCGTGCTGTCGATCTCGGCCCTGTCGACCACCGGGCCGCTGATCACCGCGGCGCCGGAGATTCCCGTCGACCTCGACAGCCTCTCGGTCCAGGCCAAGCTGGTGCTTTGCGCCGCGATGGTGCTGGGCCGGCTGGAGACGCTGGCGCTGGTGGCGCTGCTGACGACCGACCTCTGGCGCGACTGACAGGGCGCCGCGGGCCTCCGCGACGGGTGCCGCGGCCCTGCCCCGCCTGTGGCCGGGCCGACACCCGCGCAGCGGCGTGCGGCCATGCGCGAATTGGGGGTGGAAAGTCGCGCCGCGCCCCGACATACTCCATCCGGCGCCCGCTCCGCCGACCCCGAGCGGCAAACAGCCGTGCCGTGACAAGGCACATCGACCCATGCCGCCCGCCGGCGCGACCGCCGGGCACGACAAAAACAAAGGCAATGTGATGGCATCGGACCGACAGAACCTGCAAGACGCTTTCCTGAACCACGTCCGCAAGACGAAAGTGCCGGTGACGGTCTTTCTGATCAACGGCGTGAAACTGCAGGGCGTGATCACCTGGTTCGACAATTTCTGCGTGCTGCTGCGCCGCGACGGGCAAAGCCAGCTGGTCTACAAGCACGCGATCTCGACCATCATGCCCTCGCAGCCGATCAACCTTTACGACGGCGACGACACCAATTGATGGAACATGACAGGGTGCGGACCCGGGCCTGGGTCCTGCATCCCGATATCACCTCGGACCGGAACCGGCGCGAGGCGACCTCGGCCCTGGCCGAGGCGCAGGCCTTGGCCATGGCCCTGCCCCACCTCGACGTCATCGGCGCCGAGAACGTCCGCCTGCCCAAGCCGCACCCCGGCATGCTGTTCGGCACCGGCAAGATCGCCGAGCTGAAAGAGCGCCTGCAGCAGAACGAGGTCGACCTCGTGCTGATCGACGGCCCGGTCAGCCCCGTGCAGCAACGCAACCTCGAGAAGGAATGGAAGGTCAAGGTGCTGGACCGCACCGGGCTGATCCTGGAGATCTTCTCGGACCGCGCGGCGACGCGCGAGGGCGTGCTGCAGGTGGAGATGGCGGCGCTGAGCTACCAGCGCACCCGGCTGGTGCGCGCCTGGACGCACCTCGAGCGGCAGCGCGGCGGGCTGGGCTTCGTCGGCGGCCCCGGCGAGACGCAGATCGAGGCCGACCGCCGCGCCATCGACGAGCAGCTGGTGCGCCTGCGCCGGCAGCTGGACCGGGTGGCCAAGACCCGCGCCCTGCATCGCGCCGCCCGCGCCAAGGTGCCCTACCCGATCGTCGCGCTGGTCGGCTATACCAACGCCGGCAAATCGACCCTCTTCAACCGGCTCACCGGGGCCGAGGTCATGGCCAAGGACATGCTCTTTGCCACGCTCGACCCGACGATGCGCGCGGTGCGGCTGGAGAACGGCCTCGACGTGATCCTGTCGGACACGGTCGGCTTCATCTCGGACCTGCCGACCGAGCTGGTCGCCGCCTTCCGCGCCACGCTGGAGGAAGTGCTGGAGGCCGACCTGATCCTGCACGTGCGCGACATCGCCCACGCCGAGACCGAAGAGC
>JBPEXR010000356.1:0-13544 GCA_052031355.1 Paracoccaceae bacterium | reverse complement strand
GTCCAGTCCATGCCGGGGTGATGCGCCTCGACCGCCTCGACCACGGGGGTGTCGGCGCGCGCCGAAGGGGAAGAGCCGAGGGCAAGGGTGAAGGCCAGCGCGGCGAAAAGGGCCGCCGCGGGCTTGCGGGGGGCGCATCGCGCGCCGCCCGCCTGGGGGAAATCACGTCTCATGCCGCCAGTTTATCCCCGCCGGTGCGCACGGGCGCGTCACGATGACGTGCGGCCCATGTCATCGGGCGCGCCCACCAGGATGGCCCGCGATTGCGAGGCGAACTCGCGCCGCAGCAGCACCGCGACGGTGGCGAGGGTCGCCGCCACCAGCGGCCAGGCGCCCAGCAGCCAGGCGCAGGCGCCCAGGGCGAAGTAGACCGAGCGCAGGCCGCGGTTGAAGCCGCGCGCGGCGGTGATGTTGATCTCTGCCGCCCGGGCGGCCATCTGTGCCGCGCCCGGGGCGGCGGGATCGTTGGGCACCGCGGCCATGACCACGGCGCAATAGCCGAAGAGGCGGTTGGACCAGACGAACTTCAGGAAGGCATTGGCCACGAACAGCAGCACCGTGATCAGCTTGATCTCCCAGACGACCGCCGGATCGCGCCCCAGCGTCAGGTCCTGCGCCACGCCCGCCAGCCGTTCGGGGTTGCCCACCAGCGCCAGCCCGCCGCCCAGGGCGATCATGCTGGCGGAGGCGAAGAAGGCGGTGCTTTGCCGCAGGTTCGACAGGATCTGCGAGTCGAAGATCCGCGGCTCGCGCGTCAGCATCTGGCGCATCCATTCGCGCCGGTACTCCGCCATCAGCACCGAGACCGAGGGCCGCCGGGTCCAGCCATGCTCGATCGCCAGCGAGGTGCCGACCCAGGCCAGCAGCAGCAGACCCAGCGCCAGCCCGTCGGCCCAGGTGAAATGCGAAAGCCGGTCCCATATCGTCATGGCGGCAGTTAGCCACGGGGCGCAGCGCTTGTCATCAGGGGCGATTGGTTATAATTTCTGACCACATTCGGAGATTGCCATGCAGATGCCGCCCCCCGACCCCGCGATCCTTTCCCGCAAGGGCGAGGTGGTATCCCGCCTGGAAGCGGTGCTGCCGCCGGGCGCGGTGATCCACGACGAGGCCGAGACGCGCGCCTACGAATGCGACGCGCTGACCGCCTACCGCTGCCCGCCGCTGGCCGTCGTGCTGCCCGCCTCGACCGAGGAAGTCTCGGCCGTGCTGAAGGTCTGCCACCAGATGGGCGTGCCGGTGGTGCCGCGCGGGGCGGGCACCTCGCTGGCCGGCGGGGCGCTGCCCACCGCCGACAGCGTCATCCTGGGCGTCGCGCGCATGACCGAGGTGCTGGAGACCAGCTTCGAGGATCGCTTCATCCGCGTGCAGACCGGGCGGACGAACCTGTCGGTCACCGGCGCGGTGGAGGAGGACGGCTTCTTCTACGCCCCCGATCCCAGTTCGCAGCTGGCCTGCGCGATTGCCGGGAACATCGCCATGAATTCCGGCGGGGCGCATTGCCTGAAGTACGGGGTGACCACCAACAACCTGCTGGGCGTCACCATCGTGCTGATGGACGGCACCGTCACCCGGATCGGCGGCACCGCGCTGGAGGGCCCGGGCCTGGACCTGCTGGGCCTTGTCTGCGGCTCCGAGGGGCAGCTGGGCGTGGTCACCGAGGCGGTGCTGCGCATCCTGCCCAAGCCCGAGGGCGCGCGCCCGGTGCTGATGGCCTTCGACAGTTCCGAGGCCGCGGGGGCCTGCGTGTCGGATATCATCCGCGAGGGTATCCTGCCCGTCGCGATCGAGTTCATGGACCGTCCCTGCATCCGCGCGACCGAGGCCTTCGCCGGCGCCGGCTACCCCGATTGCGAGGCCCTGCTGATCGTCGAGGTCGAAGGCTCGGACCAGGAAATCGCCGAACAGCTGGAGGCGATCACCCGCATCGCCCGCCGGCACGACCCGGTGGAGCTGCGCGAGAGCGCCTCGGACGAGGAAAGCGCGCGCATCTGGCTGGGGCGCAAGTCGGCCTTCGGGGCGATGGGGCAGATCAATGACTACATGTGCCTCGACGGGACGATCCCGGTCAGCCAGTTGCCCAAGGTCCTGCGCCGCATCTCGGAGATGAGCGCCGAATATGGCCTGGAGGTCGCCAATGTCTTCCACGCCGGCGACGGCAACATGCATCCGCTGATCCTCTTCGATGCCAACACCCCCGGCGAGCTGGAAAAATGCGAGGCGCTGGGCGCCGATATCCTGCGGCTTTGCGTCGAGGTGGGCGGCTGCCTCACGGGCGAGCACGGCGTCGGCATCGAAAAGCGCGACCTGATGACCGACCAGTTCGCCCCGGAGGACCTCGACATGCAGATGGCGGTGAAGGACGTCTTCGACCCGGATTGGCTGCTGAACCCGGCCAAGGTCTTCCCGCTGGCCGCCTCCGAGGCGCGGCGCAGCGCGGCCCGCGACGGGCGCGCCGCGGCATGAGCCTGCCCGCGGACCTGTCCCCCGCCGAGGCCCTGCACCCCCAAAGCGCCGACGAATTGGCGCAGATGGTGGCCAGCGCCCCCGGCCCGCTGCGCATCGAGGGCGGCGGCACGCGCGATGTCGGCCGCCCGGTCGCGGGCCAGACGCTGCACACCGGCGCCCTGCGCGGCGTGACCCTTTACGAGCCCGGCGCGCTGACCCTCGTGGTGCGCGCCGGCACCCCGCTGGAGGAGGTGCGCGCCACCCTCGCCGCCGAGGGCCAGCGCCTGGCCTTCGAGCCGATGGACCACCGCCCGCTGCTGGGCACCACCGGCACGCCCACCATCGGCGGCGCCATCGCCGGCAATGTCAGCGGCCCGCGCCGGGTGCAGGTGGGCGCGGCGCGCGACTTCCTGCTGGGCGTGCGTTTCATCGACGGCCGCGGGCGCGAGTTGCAGAATGGCGGGCGGGTGATGAAGAACGTCACCGGCTACGATCTGGCCAAGCTGCTGGCCGGCTCCTGGGGCACGCTGGGCGTGCTGACCGAGGTCAGCCTGAAGGTCATGGCTGTGCCGCGGGCCAGCGTCACGCTGGAAGCCCGGGGGCTGCAGGACGCCGCCGCGGTGCGCGGGCTGTCCCGCGCGCTGGGCTCGCCCTTCGACGTGGCCGGCGCGGCGCATGTGCCGGGGGCCGAGGGCGGGGCGCGCAGCCTCGTGCGCCTCGAAGGGCTGGAGCAATCGGTCGCCTACCGGCGGGACCGTCTCGCCGCGCTGCTGGCCGAGGCAACGGGCACCGCCTGGGACGCGCTGGAGGATGCGGCCGGGGCCTGGGAGGCGATCCGCGACGTGCGCGCCTTCGCCGGCCGGCCCGGCCCGGTGTGGAAGCTGGTCCTGCGGCCCAGCCACGGGCCGAAGGCGGTGGCAGCGCTGCAAGCCGGCGCGCAACCGGTGGAGGCGGTCTACGACTGGGGCGGCGGGCTGGTCTGGCTGCTGCTGCCGGAAGGGGAGGCGCTGCCCGACGCCGGCGCGGCGCAGGTGCGCGGCGCGCTCGCGGGCCTCGACGGACACGCGACGCTGGTGCGCGCCAGCCAGGCGCAGCGCGCGCAGACGCAATGTTTCGCCGCGCCCGGCCCGGTGGTGGCCGCGCTCAACACCCGGCTGCGGGCCGAGTTCGACCCGCGCGGCCTTTTCAACCCCGGGCGGATGGACTGACATGCAGACGAACTTCACCGAGGCGCAGCTTCAGGACCCGGGCACCGCGCGGGCGAACCAGATCCTGCGCGCCTGCGTGCATTGCGGGTTTTGCACCGCGACCTGCCCCACCTACCAGGTGCTGGGGGACGAGCTCGACAGCCCGCGCGGGCGGATCTACCTCATCAAGGACATGCTGGAGAACGACCGCGACCCGGACGAAAAGACGGTCAAGCACATCGACCGATGCCTCTCCTGCCTCGCCTGCATGACGACCTGCCCTTCCGGGGTTCATTACATGCACCTGGTCGACCACGCCCGCGCCTATATCGAGCAGCGCTACCGCCGCCCCTGGCGCGACCGCGCGCTGCGCTGGGTGCTGGCCAAGGTGCTGCCCTACCCGGGGCGCTTCCGCCTGGCGCTGCTGGGGGCCAAGATCGGCCGGCCGTTCCGGCGCTTCCTGCCCGATGCGCGCCTGCGCGCCATGCTGGACATGGCGCCGCGGCACATCCCGCCCGTCAGCCGCAATGACGATCCGCAAAGCTTTGCGCCCGAGGCGCCGCGCCGGATGCGGGTCGCGCTGATGACCGGCTGCGCGCAGAAGGCGCTGAACACCGACATCAACGACGCCACCATCCGCCTGCTGCGCCGCCTCGGCTGCGAGGTGGTGGTGGCCGAAGGCGCCGGCTGCTGCGGCGCGCTGAGCCACCACATGGGCCGCGCCGGGGAAAGCCACGCGCTGGCCGCCCGCAACATCCGCGCCTGGCAGCAGGAGAAGGCCGCGCGCGGGCTCGACGCCATCGTCATCAACACCTCCGGCTGCGGCACGACGGTGAAGGACTATGGCCACATGTTCCGCGGCGACGCGCTGGAGGATGCGGCGCAGGAGGTCGCGGGCCTCGCCCTCGACATCACGGAGCTGCTGACCCGGCTGGACCTGCCGGAGGGCGGCGCCGCCCCGCTGCGCGTCGCCTATCACGCCGCCTGTTCGCTGCAGCATGGGCAGAAGGTCACCGGCGCGCCCAAGGCGCTGCTGAAGCGCGCCGGTTTCGAGGTGGTCGAGCCGGCGGAATCGCACCTCTGCTGCGGCTCGGCCGGCACCTACAACCTGCTCCAGCCGGAGATTTCGGCCCAGCTGAAGGCGCGCAAGGTGCGCAACCTGCAGGCCAAGGCGCCGCAGGTGATCGCCGCCGGCAACATCGGCTGCATGATGCAGATCGGCAGCGCCGCCGAGGTGCCGGTGGTGCACACGGTCGAGCTGCTGGACTGGGCGACCGGCGGGCCGAAACCGCGCGCCCTGGCCGAGGCGGAGGGCCAGGCCCCGCCGCCCGCGCAGTCCACGCCCGAGGCGCGCGCCGAGGCGGAACTGCCAATCCTGCGCTAGCCGCCGCGCGCCGCTTTTCCGCCCGCCTTCGCGCCCGCTTTCGGTGCCATCGTCAAACTTTCGCCGCATGGCTAGGATAGCCCCGAGGCAAGCGGAGGGGACGAATGCGGCGCGCGACTTTCGGGGCAATCTTTCATCGGCTGGGGACCCGTGTGGCGGGGGCGCTTGCGGGGGCACTCTCGGCGGCCGTACTTGCGGCGGCGCCGCTGGCCGCGCAGGCACAGGCGCCGCGCCCCATGCCCAGCGTCGAGGATGGCCGCGGCTGGGAGGCGGTGGGCCGCATCAACCTGGGCCGCGCGGGCTTTTGCACCGGCGCGCTGATCGCCCCGGACCTGGTCCTGACCGCCGCGCATTGCCTTTATGACGACAAGACCGGCGCGCGCATCCCGGCCGAGCAGATGGAGTTCCTGGCCGGCTGGCGCGGCGGCCGCGCCGCGGCCTACCGCATGGTGCGCCGCGCCATCGCCCACCCCGACTACGTCTTCGCCGATGACCCTTCGGCCGCGCGGGTCCGCTTCGATTTGGCGCTGCTGGAGCTTTACCACCCGGTGCAGGGCACCACCGTCGCCCCCTTCGCCGCCGGCGATCTGCCGGAGACCGGCGGGCGCTACGGCATCGTTTCCTACGCGCACGACCGGTCCGAGGCGCCGGCCATGCAGGACGCCTGCGCCCTCGAATCGCGGCAGGGCGACGTGCTGGTCCTGTCCTGCCCGGTGGATTTCGGCGCCTCCGGCGCGCCGGTCTTCCGCGAGGGGCCGCGCGGCGTTCAGATCGTCTCGGTCGTGGCGGCGAAGGCGATGATGGGCGCGCAGCACGTGGCCCTGGGCAGCGCGCTGGGGGCGGAGTTCTCGCGGCTGATGGCGCTGCGCGAAGCCCCGCGCAGCGCCGGGCAGCGCCTGCCGGTGATCGGCGGGCCGGCGCCTTCGGCGCAGGTCACGCCCGTCAGCGCCGGCCGGGCCGGCGGCGGGTCCGCGCCGGAAGATCTTGCACCGCAGGCCCCCGTTCCGGCGGGCGCCAAGTTCATCCAGCCGTGACGGGGCGCGCCGGTCTGCGGGCAGCCCTGGCCGGGGTGCTGCTGGCGCTCGGCGCCCTTGGTGCGCCGGCGCAGGAACCTGTGGCGCCCGGCACAGCTTCGGAGGCAGCTTCGGACGCGGCGGCGGACCGACTGGCCCTCGCGGCGATCGGGCGGTTGGATTTCGCGGGCGGCGGCTTCTGCACGGCGGTTCTGGTCGCCCCCGACCGGGTGCTGACCGCCGCGCATTGCCTCTTCGACCGCCGGACCGCGCGCCGCCGCGACGCGGTGGAGCTGACGTTCCGCCCCGGCGGCGGCGGCGCGCCGCGGGGCATCCGCGCCGCCGCCACGTTGCAGGGCTACGTGCCGCCGCTGGGCGGGCTGAGCGACAGCGCCATGCTGCACCGCGACCTGGCGCTGTTGCTGCTGGACGCGCCGCTTGCGCCGCAGGACGCGCGGCCCATCGCGCTGCACGGGCCGGTGGGCGCGGGGGCGGCGGTGCAGCTGGCCTCCTTCGGGATCGGCCGCGAGGAAAGCCTCAGCCGCGAGCGGGGTTGCCGCTTCCTGGGCGTGGGCGAGGGGCTGCTGCGTACCGATTGCGCCGCGACCTACGGCAGCTCCGGCGCGCCGGTGCTGCTGCGCCAGGGCGGGGCGCTGCGGCTGCTGACCATCGTCGTCGCCGTGGGCCAGCCCGCCGAGGCGGAGGCGCCGGAGGATGCGACCGTTGCGGTCGGCCCGCCGCTGCCCGGGGTGCTGGCGCAGCTCGGCGCGCAGCTGCAGGCCGCCCCGGCGCCGCGCCCGGCGCTTCCAAAGGTTCGCCGGCTGGGGCAGGGCGCGGGGCAGGCGGCCGCGGCACCGGGCGAGACGCGCGGGACGAACGGGACGGGCGCGCGCTTCGTCACCGCCCCGCCGCCGCGCGCGGGCACCGGCGCAAGCGACTGAAATCGCCGCGAAAGATCGCGGCGTCCGAGGTCTTGAAAGCCTGCGCGCGCTTCCCCAAATATGCCCTGCCTCGGCGCCATGACGGGCCGGGGCGTTCCCGGGCCGGTCCGTGGCTGGACGGCCCTCCCACAGGTATCGCTCAATGGAGGATAACCATGCGTAGCTTTGATCTTGCCCCGCTCTACCGTGCCACGGTGGGCTTCGACCAGATCGCCGATCTGATGGACCGCGTGCTGTCGAACGACGTCAGCCAGCCGGCCTATCCGCCCTACAACATCGAAAAGACCGCCGATGATGCCTACCGCATCTCGATCGCCGTCGCCGGCTTCTCGGCCGACGATCTGAACGTCGAGGTGAAGGAGCAGGCCCTCGTCGTCTCGGCCCGCAAGGTCGAGGAGGAGGAAGAGCGCACCTTCCTGCACCGCGGCATCGCGACCCGCGCCTTCGAGCGCCGCTTCCAGCTGGCCGACCACGTCCGTGTGACCGGTGCCAGCCATGCCGACGGGATGCTGCACATCGACCTCAAGCGCGAGGTGCCCGAGGCGCTGAAGCCCCGCCGCATCGAGATTGCGAAGATGGACGACGCCGGCGCCAGCGCCAAGCCGGTCAACTGATCGCAGCCTGACCTGTCGCCGACATCCGGTGGCACAAGGACGGGGCCCGGAGCGATCCGGGCCCTTTTCGCGTCTAGTAGATCGCGTGCACCAGCCCCAGCGTCAGCGGCGGCGCCAGCACCAGCAGGGTGACCCGCAGGATGTCGGCGCCCACGAAGGGCAGCGTGCCGCGGAAGGTCTCGCGGATCGGCACGCCGCCGGACATGGAGTTGATGACGAAAAGGTTCATCCCCACCGGCGGGGTGATCAGCCCCACCTCCACCACGATCAGCACCAGGATCCCGAACCACAGGGCGAAATCCTCGGCCGACATGCCGAAGTCGAGCACCGACATGATCGGGAAGAAGATCGGCACGGTCAGCAGCACCATCGACAGGCTGTCCATCACGCAGCCGAAGACGAGGTAGAGCAGCAGCACCGCCGCCAGCACCGTGAAGGGCGAATAGCCCTGTTCCGCCACCCAGCCCGCCGCCGTCTGCGGCAGCTGCGTCAGCGCCAGGAAGGCGTTGAAGAGACCCGCGCCCAGCACGATCAGGAAGATCATCGCGGTGGAGGCGGCGGTCTGCAGGATCGCCTCGACCAGCCCCGCGCGGCTGAGCCCGCCGGAGGCCAGCGCGGCGATGCCGGTGCCGGCGGCGCCCACGGCGGCGGCCTCGGTCGGGGTGAAGAGGCCGGCGTAGATGCCGCCCACCACCAGCAGGAAAATCACCAGCACCGGCCAGGTCGACAGCAGCGCCCGCCCGCGCGCCCCCCAGCCCTGGCGCGGCAGCACCTCGCCGGCGCCTTCGGGGTCCAGCCGCGCCATGACGGCGATCGTCGCCATGTAGGCCAGCGCCGCCAGCACGCCCGGCACCAGCGCCGCGGCGAAGAGCTTGGCGATGTTCTGCTCGGTCAGGATGGCGTAGATCACCAGGATCACCGAGGGCGGGATAAGGATGCCCAGCGTGCCCCCGGCGGCCAGCGCGCCGGTGGCCAGCCGCCCCGAGTAGCCATAGCGTTTCAGCTCCGGCAGGGCGGTCTGGCCCATCGTGGCGGCGGTCGCCAGCGAGGAGCCGCAGATCGCGCCGAAGCCCGCGCAGGCGCCCACCGCCGACATGGCGATGCCGCCGCGGCGGTGGCCCAGAAAGGCCTCGGCCGCTTTGAAGAGGCCCCGGCTCATGCCCGAGAGGGTCGCGAACTGGCCCATCAGCAGGAACAGCGGGATGATCGACAGCGAATAGCTGGAGAAGGTCCCGTAGACCATGTGCTTGAGCTGGCCCAGCACCATCGCCGGCGTGCCGATCACCGTCCAGGTGCCGGCGAACCCGACCGCCAGCATCGCCAGGCCGATCGGGATGCGCAGGAAGATCAGCGCCAGCAGGACGGGGAAGGACCAGAGGCCGATCTCGATATTGCTCATGCCGCGGCCCCGGGTTCCATGCCGGCGCCGTCCTCGCCGCGCCAGAGCGCCCGCGCCGCGCGCCAGGCGCAGAACAGCGCGACCGCGAAGAAGGCAATGGCGCCGGCCAGCGCGGCGGCATAGGCGATCCAGATCGGGAATTGCAGGATGAAGGTCGTCTCGGCGTAGCTGCGCTTGTCCAGCATCCCCAGCCACAGCCGCCAGGCGATCAGCGCCGCGGCGACCCCCATGCCGATGTCCGCCACCAGGTCGATGACGCGGTTCATCCGCGCCCCGAAGCGCGCCGCCAGCAGGTCCACCCGGGCGTGGGCGCGGGCGTATTGGGCGTAGGGCAGGAAGGCGAAGATCGCGAAGCCCACGCCCATCTCGACCAGCTCGAAATCACCCGGCACCGGGGCCAGCCCCAGCGGCACCAGTGCGCGCCCGATGATCGACAGGCAGGTGGTGACGACGACCGCGATCAGCACCGCGCCGCCCAGCAGCGCCATGCCGCGGGCCAGAAGCCCCGCCGCCCGGTCGGCCAGGCCGTAGACCGTCCTTGGTTCCATGCGTCCCCCTTCGCATTCCGCGCGCACCCTATCGCGCAAAGCGCCGGCGATGTGAAGCCGGGCCTTCTTGCGGGCGCGGCGCGTGCCGGTCATTCTGGCGCAAAGCGCCGGAGGGGTCATGGAATTTCGCAAGCACGGCACCGCGGTGACGATCAACCTGCCGACGCGCGCCGCGCTGGAGGCGGCGATAAGCGCCCGGCTGGCCGCGCGCGAGGGGTTTGCCCTGGCGACGCTGAACCTCGACCACCTCGTCAAGCTGCGGCGCGACGCGGCCTTCCGGCGGGCCTATGCGGCGCAGGATTACGTCTGCGCCGACGGCAACCCGGTGGTCTGGCTGTCGCGCCTCGCCGGGCGTGAGGTGGAGCTGCTGCCCGGCGCCGACCTGGTGGTGCCGCTGGCGCGCATGGCGGCGCAGGCCGGCGTGCCCGTGGCCCTGCTGGGCAGCCGCGACACGGTGCTGGAGCGGGCGGCGGCGTCGCTGCGGGCGCAGGTCCCGGACCTTGAGGTCGCCTTTGCCGAGGCGCCCCCCATGGGGTTCGACCCGGACGGTCCGGCGGCCGAGGCGCTGCTGCAGCGGTTGGCGCAAAGCGGCGCGGGCCTGTGTTTCCTGGCGCTGGGCGCGCCCAAGCAGGAACGGCTGGCGGCGCGGGGGCGGCAGCTGGCGCCCGCGGTGGGCTTCGCCTCGATCGGGGCCAGCCTGGACTTTCTGGCCGGGGCGCAGCGGCGCGCGCCCCGGCTGGCGCGGGCGCTGGCGCTGGAATGGCTCTGGCGCGCGCTGACCCAGCCGCGGCGGCTGTTGCCGCGCTATGCAGCCTGCGCCGCGATCCTGCCGGCCGAGGCGGCGGCGGCCCTGGGCCAGCGGCGCGCCGCCCGGTCCCCCGCCGGGCAGGGCCGGTAGCGCCGCCTCAGCCCACCACGTTGAACTCCGGCCCGTAGGGGTAGCGGGTGATGTTCTCGGCCCCGTCCTCGGTCAGCACCAGGATGTCGTGTTCGCGGTAGCCGCCGGCGCCGGGCTGGCCCTCGGGGATGGTCAGCATCGGCTCCATCGAGACGACCATCCCCGGCTCCAGCACCGTGTCGATATCCTCGCGCAGCTCCAGCCCCGCCTCGCGGCCGTAGTAATGCGACAGCACGCCGAAGGAATGGCCGTAGCCGAAGCTGCGGTATTGCAGCAGGTCGCGCTCGGCGAAGTAGTCGTTGATGGCGGCGGTCACCTCCGCGCAGCTGCGCCCGGGGCGAAGCAACTCCAGGCCCAGCTCGTGCGCGCCGATGTTGGCCTGCCAGATCGCCAGGCTGGCATCGTCCACCTCGGCGGCGAACATGGTGCGTTCCAGCGCGGTGTAATAGCCCGAGATCATCGGGAAGGTGTTCAGCGACAGGATGTCGCCGCGCGCGATCTGCCGGGCGGTCACCGGGTTGTGCGCGCCGTCGGTGTTCAGCCCCGACTGGAACCAGACCCAGGTGTCGCGGTACTCGGCCTGCGGAAAGCGGCGGGCGATCTCCTGCTCCATGGCGTCGCGTCCGGCCATCGCCACGTCGATCTCCCGCGCGCCCAGCTTCACCGCCTCGCGGATCGCGTAGCCGCCATGGTCGGCCACCGCGGCACCCTCGCGGATCAGCGCGATCTCCGCCGGGCTCTTGCGCATGCGCTGTTCCATGACCGGGGCGGCGATGTCCAGCATCGCGGCAGGGGCGAGGAAATCCTCCATCCGGTCGCGCTGCTGCAGCGTCAGGTGATCGCCCTCGTAGCCCAGCACCGCGCCGCGACCGGTGACCGAGCCGACCGCCCGCCAGAAATTGTCCCGCGTCCAGTCGGTGTAGGTGATGTTATCGCCGTGGCTGCGCCGCCAGGGCTGGCCGCCGTCGATGCCGGCGCTGATGGTCACCGCCTCCGATGCGGTCACCACCAGCGCGTAGGGCCGGCCGAAGGCGCAGTAGAGAAACCCCGAGAAATAGGCCACGTTCTGCATCGAGGTGAAGACGGCGGCGGCGATGCCGCGCGCCTCCAGCCGGCGCCGCAGTTCCCGCAGGCGGGCCTCGTATTCGATCTCGGCGAAGGGCAAGGGGGCCTTCTCGCCGTTGTGGAAGCGGTGAAAGTCGGGGCGCGGGGTGTCGGAATGGGTCACGTCGAACCTCCCTTGGTCAGAAGGTCCCGGCGTTCAGGACGAAGCGGGCCACCCGCGCGGACGCGGATGCCGGGACGGCGACGCCATCGCCGTCTGCCCACCGCAGCCATGCCATTCCCGGCCCGGCCGCGGCAAGCAAAATCATCCCCCCAGCAGCGTCTTCACCAGCCGGCTTTCGGGGTCGGCGAGCGGGTCGATGACGTTGAAGTGATGCTCGCCCTCGGTGATGACGCAATCGCAGCTCCAGGCCTTGGCCAGGCCCTGCGCCTGTTCGATGAAGGCGGGCCGCTCGTCCCCGCCGACCCAGACGGTGACGGGCACCTGCGGGGCTGCGTGCAGGGCCGGGCTTTCGGCCTCGGCCTCCGCCTCGTCGAGGTTCAGCGTCTCGTTCATCTTGGTCTTCATCAGCGGGCGCAGGTCCCCCAGCGGCGAGATCGGCACGACACGCCGCAGCCGCGCGGCCACCTTCTGCGGCAGCATCCCCGGCTCGGCCAGACGCGCCACCAGGTGTCCGCCGGCCGAATGGCCGGACAGCACCAGCGGGCCGGGCACCAGGGCGGCGGCCTCGCTGACGGCGCGGACCATCTCCTGCGTGATCTCCGAGATGCGCGCCTCGGGCGCCAGGGTGTAGCAGGGCATGGCCACCGCCCAGCCGCTGGCCCGCGCGCCCTCGGCCAGGTGCGACCAGTAGGAATTGTCGAACTTCATCCAGTAGCCGCCGTGGATGAAGACCATCAGCCCCTCGGCTTCACCCGGCGGCAGGAAAAGGTCGAACCTGTGCCGAACGCCCTCGCCGTAGTGCACGTCCAGCCGCGCGCGCCCCACCGCCGAGGCACGGGTGCGGAAGGTTTGCGCCGCTTCCTCCCACTTGGCGGGGTAGCTGTCGGCATTCTCGATGTAGGCGCCGTTTGCATAGGCGTCGTCCAGATCCATATGGTCCTCCAGGCAGGTTCTGGACAAGATTAGCGCCAAGTGCTTTGCCTGTGCACGCCGAAATTCCCGGGAGGACAGAATGCTGGACGAGACCACGAACCTCAAATCGCTGCTCAGCGACCCTAGCCTGCTGGTGGAGCAGGGCTTCCTGGCCGGGGAATGGACCGACGGCGCCGATGGCACCTTCGAGGTGACGAACCCCGCCCGCGGCGATGTCATCGCCCGGGTGGCCGATTTCAGCCGCGCCCAGGCCGCCGAGGCGATCGCCGGGGCCAAGCGCGCGCAGAAGGACTGGGCCGCGCGCACCGGCAAGGACCGCGCCGCGATCCTGCGCAAGCTCTTCGACCTGATGATGGAGAACCAGGAGGACCTGGCCATCATCATGACCGCCGAACAGGGCAAGCCGCTGACCGAGAGCCGCGGCGAGATCGCCTATGCCGCCAGCTTCATCGAGTTCTTCGCCGAGGAAGCCAAGCGCATCTACGGCGAGACCATCCCGGGCCACCAGCCCGACAAGCGGATCATGGTGCTGAAGCAGCCGATCGGCGTCTGCGCCGCGATCACGCCCTGGAACTTCCCCACCGCGATGATCACCCGCAAGGCCGGCCCGGCGCTGGCCGCCGGTTGCACTTTCGTCGCCCGCCCCGCCGCCGAGACACCGCTGTCGGCCCTGGCGCTGGGCGTTCTGGCCGACCGTGCGGGCCTGCCCAAGGGCGTGCTGTCGATCATCCCCTCGACCTCTTCCTCGGCCATCGGCAAGGAGTTCTGCGAGAACCCCGACGTGCGCAAGCTGACCTTCACCGGCTCGACCGAGGTGGGGCGCATCCTGCTGAAGCAGGCCGCCGACCAGGTGATGAAATGCTCGATGGAGCTGGGCGGCAACGCGCCCTTCATCGTCTTCGACGACGCCGACCTCGACGCCGCGGTCGAGGGCGCGATCATGTGCAAGTT
>JBPEXR010000355.1:0-1655 GCA_052031355.1 Paracoccaceae bacterium | reverse complement strand
GGCAGCGACTTGAGGAACCAGATGTGCGCCACCGGCGAGGCCAGCTCGATGTGGCCCATGCGCTCGCGGCGGACCTTCTGCAGGGTCACCTCGACGCCGCACTTCTCGCAGACGACGCCGCGGTACTTCATGCGCTTGTACTTGCCGCACAGGCACTCGTAGTCCTTGATCGGGCCGAAGATGCGCGCGCAGAACAGGCCGTCACGCTCGGGCTTGAACGTGCGGTAGTTGATGGTTTCGGGCTTCTTGATCTCGCCGAAGGACCAGCTGAGGATCCGCTCGGGCGAGGCCAGGCTGACCTTGATCTCGTCGAAGGTCTTGGGCGGGGTCAGCGGGTTGAACGGGTTGTTCGTCAGTTCCTGGTTCATGACATTACCTTTGCAAAGGGGCGTTGGAGGGGGCGAGGCGCCGCAGCGCCCCGCCCGAAGAGGAGAGGGTCGGGCCCGGGCCCGCCGTTACTCGTCCTCCTCCGCATCCAGGAGTTCCATGTTCAGGCCGAGGCCGCGGACTTCCTTCACGAGCACGTTGAAGCTCTCCGGCACGCCGGCCTCGAAGTTGTCCTCGCCCTTGACGATGCTCTCGTAGACCTTGGTCCGGCCGGCCACGTCGTCCGACTTCACGGTCAGCATCTCCTGCAGGGTGTAGGCGGCGCCGTAAGCCTCCAGGGCCCAGACCTCCATCTCCCCGAAACGCTGGCCACCGAACTGCGCCTTGCCGCCCAGCGGCTGCTGGGTGACCAGGCTGTAGGGGCCGGTCGAGCGCGCGTGGATCTTGTCGTCCACCAGGTGGTGCAGCTTCAGCAGGTACTTGACGCCGACGGTGACGGGACGCGCGAACTGCTCGCCCGTGCGACCGTCGAAGAGGATCGACTGACCGCTTTCGTCGAAGCCGGCACGCTTCAGCGCGTCGTTGACGTCAGGCTCCTTGGCGCCGTCGAAGACCGGGGTCGCGATCGGCACGCCGCGGGTGACGTTGGAGGCCGCCTCGACGAGACGCTCCTCGTCCATGCCGCTGATGCCTTCTTCGTAGACATCGTCGCCATAGGCCAGCTTCATCGCCTCGCGCACCGGGGTCAGATCGCCGGAGCGGCGATAGTCCTGCAGCGCCTCGTCGATCTTCAGGCCGAGGCCGCGCGCGGCCCAGCCCATGTGCGTCTCGAGGATCTGCCCGACGTTCATGCGCGACGGCACGCCCAGCGGGTTGAGGCAGAAGTCGACGGGGGTGCCATCCGCCAGGAACGGCATGTCCTCCATCGGCACCACCTTGGAGATGACGCCCTTGTTGCCGTGACGGCCGGCCATCTTGTCGCCCGGCTGCAGCTTGCGCTTCACCGCGACGAAGACCTTGACCATCTTCATCACGCCCGGCGGCAGGTCGTCGCCGCGGCGGACCTTCTCGACCTTGTCCTCGAAGCGCGCGTCGAGCTGACGCTTCTGCGCCTCGTACTGCTCGTGCAGGGCTTCCATGATCTGGGCGTCCTGCTCGTTCTCCAGCGCCAGCTGCCACCACTGGCCGCGGGTCAGGCCGGAGAGCAGCTCCTCGGTGATCTCGGAGTTGGACTTGACGCCCTTGGGCCCCTTCACCGCGGTCTTGCCCAGGATCAGGTCCTTGAGACGGGCGTAGATGTTGCGGTCCAGGATCGCCAGCTCGTCGTC
>JBPEXR010000354.1:0-1776 GCA_052031355.1 Paracoccaceae bacterium | reverse complement strand
GTTTCGACCTGCGGGTCGCGCAGCACGTAGCCGCGGCCCCAGACCGTCTCGATGTAGTTCTCGCCCCCCGTGGCGGCGCTGAGCTTCTTGCGCAGTTTGCAGATGAAGACATCGATGATCTTCAGCTCCGGCTCGTCCATGCCGCCATAAAGATGGTTGAGGAACATCTCCTTGGTCAGCGTGGTGCCCTTGCGCAGGGATAGAAGCTCGAACATCTGGTATTCCTTGCCGGTCAGATGCACGGTCTGCCCGTCCACCTCCACCGTCTTGGCGTCGAGGTTGACGCAGACGCGCCCCGTCTGGATGACCGATTGCGAATGCCCCTTGGAGCGGCGGATGATCGCGTGGATGCGGGCCACAAGCTCGTCCCGGTGGAAGGGCTTGGTCAGGTAATCGTCGGCGCCGAAGCCGAAGCCCTTGATCTTGTTCTCGGTGTCGTCCGAGCCGCTGAGGATCAGGATCGGCGTCTCCACCCGCGCGAGGCGCAGCTGGCGCAGCACGTCGTGGCCCGTCATGTCCGGCAGGTTAAGATCCAGCAGGATCAGGTCGTAGTCATAGAGTTTCGCCAGGTCGATGCCTTCCTCGCCGAGGTCGGTGGCATAGACGTTCAGATTGGCGTGCGAGAGCATCAACTCGATGCTTTTCGACGTGGCAGGGTCGTCTTCCACCAGCAATACGCGCATGGGCGATCTCCAAATCTAACTAACCCGTTCCCACGGTCCCAACCTCTACAGGATAACTGGTTAACCACTCGTTACCGTAGCAACTAGCGTAAGCGGCGCCCGCTATGGCTGTCTATAGTCTTGCAGCCGGGTCGTCTTCAGCGCCCCTTCGCCGTGCCGCTCGACCGCGCGGGCCCAGGCGGCGAACTCCTCCTCGCTGAGGCCGTAGCGCGCGATGGCCTCGCTGCGGCTCAGCAGCCCGGCGCGCACGCCGTGCACCACCGCCGCCTTGCGCGAGGCGACCCAGCGCGCGGTATCGGCCGGCGGAAGGTCCGCGCGGCTCATGACGCGGCCGTCGTTCAACGTGACAAGCCGCGGCCCGTCCACTTTCTTGAGGTACATGTCTCACCCTTTCTCTCACCCATCGGCGATCATGCGGGGGGCGGCTTTACGACAGGCTAAGAGGGGGGCTTGAGAAAGCGCGGCATTTTCCTATATTCCGCAGACTTCGGCGCACCCCGCCCGCGCCCGCCCGCAGCGACACCTGCCTGCACCCAAAAAGGAGGGGTTTCATGGCCCTCGACCGCAGCACCGGCCTCAACTCGCTTGGATTTGCCAAACCGCCCGCGGAGACGCGCGTGGTTGTGGCAATGTCGGGCGGGGTGGATTCCTCGGTCGTGGCAGCACAGCTTGCCGAGGAAGGCTATGACGTCGTCGGCGTGACGCTGCAGCTCTACGACCACGGCGCGGCGCTGGCCAAGAAGGGCGCCTGCTGCGCCGGGCTGGACATCCACGACGCGCGCCGCGTGGCCGAGGAGATGGGCTTTCCCCACTACGTGCTGGATTACGAGAACATCTTCCGCGACGCGGTGATCGACGAGTTCGCCGAAAGCTACCTGGCGGGCGCGACGCCGGTGCCCTGCATCCGCTGCAACGAACGGGTGAAGTTCAAGGACCTGCTGCAGACCGCGCGCGACCTCGACGCCGATTGCATGGCCACGGGTCACTACATCCAGCGCAAGATGGGCGCCAAGGGGCCGGAGCTGCATTGCGCCGCCGATGCCGCCCGGGACCAGAGCTATTTCCTGTTCTCGACCACGCCGGAGCAGCTGGA